>NZ_JAVJAN010000022.1:0-67201 GCF_031344075.1 Clostridium aquiflavi | reverse complement strand
GAGTATTGTCACATTTACTGCTTGTCTCAATTTTATATTGGGAGCAAGCTAAAATGGGACTATACTCATTTTAGCATTCCTAAATTCAATTACTCAGCCCACTTTGCTTATGCATATATCAACACTCTGCTAAAACATAGCCTTATTTAATATATTGATTTTTCTATTTAAACATTTACACATATAATTGTTAATTTCAAAATATATAACCTTGGATTTATTTATACTTTTAAAAATTCTGAAATCTCTTTATGCATAAAAAAACTATCCAAAACATATTTATGCATTCAGATAGTTCCTAGTCTTTTAAATCTTTATTTTTAGATTTCTTAAAGTAAATTCCTCTGCCCATGAGCTTTATACTATAATATCAACATTCATTTAAAATTATTAAAATATTTTTTTTGCTATTTCAACTGATTCTCTGGCATCCTTGGCATAATAATCAGCACCTATTTGCTTCGCATATTCATCAGTCAATACTGCGCCCCCTACAAATACCCTTCCTTTATAGCCATTATCCCTTAATCCTTTAATTGTTTCTTCCATACTTCTTAACGTTGTTGTCATTAAAGCACTAAGACCAACTAATTTAATATCATTTTTCAAAGAAACATCTACAACAGTTTCTACTGATACATCTTTACCTAAATCAATTATTTGATATCCATAATTTTCAAGAATTACTTTAACTATATTTTTTCCTATATCATGAATATCCCCTTTTACAGTTGCTAATACAATCTTACCTTTAGATATACTATTTGATTTGTTAATAACTAATCTCTTTTTTATAACTTCAAAGGCCTGTTTAACAGTTTCTGCACATTGTATTAATTGTGGTAAGAATATTTCACCTTTTTCGTATTTTAACCCAACTTCATCTAGTGCTGGTATTAATATTTCATTAACTACACTAAGTTCATTCATTGTTTTTAAGATATGCTTTGTAGCCTCTTCTGCTTCATCCTTTAATCCTTTTATCACTATATATTTTAAATCAATATTTTCACTTTTAATTACTTCCATATTCTTTTTAGAATTATCTCTTAATTCTCTTTCAACTTTTACATTTCCATATATAGATATATATTTCTCTGATCCTTTATCTATATTAGCCAATACATTATATGAATTTATCACATCCATCATACCAGTACTATTAGGATTCATTATTGGAAGATCTAATCCATTAGCTATTGCCATTGCTAGAAATGTTTCATTTATTAATTCTCTGCATGGCAAACCAAAAGATATATTTGAAACTCCTAGTAATGTTTTTACACCTAATTCTTCTTTAACTCGTCTTAATGCTTTTAATGTTTCTTTCACTTCAGCTTGTTGTGCAGAAGCTGTTAATACTAAGCAATCAATAAATACATTATGTTTCTCTATTCCATATTCTTTAGCTTTTTTTACTATCTTCTCTGCTATCTTAAATCTCTCATCAGCAGTAGCAGGTATACCTTTTTTATCTAATGTAAGCCCTACAACACTTGCTCCATATTTTTTTACCAAAGGTAATATCTTTTCTAATACCTCATCTTCCCCATTTACTGAATTGACAATTGGTTTTCCATTATAATTTCTTAATCCTACCTCAATAGCTTCTATGTTTGATGAATCTATTTGTAATGGTGCATCTATAATCCCCTGAATCTCTTTAACTACTTTCTTCATCATTTCTTTTTCATTTATTTCAGGTAATCCTACATTTATATCAAGTATCTCAGCACCAGCTTCTATTTGTTCTATTGCTTGTTTTAATATATAATCAATATCATTATTTTTAAGTGCTTCTTTAAATAACTTCTTTCCTGTTGGATTTATTCTTTCCCCAATTACCTTTATGCCTTCAATTTTAACAACATTTGATGGTGTACATACAGCTGAAAATTCGATTTTATCTCTTATTATTCTTTTATTATTGTCCGCAAGAACTCTTAATCTTTTAATAAACTCTGGAGTTGTTCCACAACATCCTCCAATTATACTTACACCTTCTTTAACGAATTCATTTACCCAATATTTAAATTCTTCTGAAGTAATGTCATATATTGCTTCACCAAAAGATAACTTAGGTAAACCAGCATTAGGTTGTGTCATTATAGGTAAATTAGTTGCTTTCTTTATTCTTTTTACTATTGGAAGTAATTCTTTAGGTCCTAAAGAGCAATTTATTCCTACAGCATCTGCTCCTATGCCCTCCAGAGTGATTGCCATACTTTCTGGTGTACATCCTGTAAAAGTCCTTCCATTTTCATCAAATGACATAGTACAAAATACAGGTAATCTAGTATTTTCTTTTGCTGCCAAAAGAGCTGCTTTTGCTTCGTAAAGATCTGTCATTGTTTCAATTAATATTAAATCTGCACCAGATTTTTCACCCTGCACTATTTGCCTTTTAAATATTTCATAAGCTCTATCAAAACTTAATGTACCCATTGGTTCTAAAAGTTCGCCTATTGGTCCTATATCTAATGCAATATATACTTTATCATTTCCTTTAGCTTCTTTTGCTAGAGAAATTGCTGCATTTATAATTTCTTCAACTGTATATCCTGTATTTTCTAATTTCAATTCATTTGCCCCAAAAGTATTTGATGTTATAACCATGGCTCCATTTTTAATATATTCTTCATGAATTTTCTTTACTTTTTCACTTTCCTCTATATTAAATATTTCAGGATTTTCTCCAAGTTTTAGTCCCTTTTTTTGAAGCATTGTTCCCATTGCCCCATCAAATACAAGTATATTATCTTTTATGAATTCTTTAAGCCCCACAATTATTCCCCTCTCTTCTAAAACTACAATTGTTATAATTCTTACAAACCTCACATCCTCTTTGTTTTTCCTCTTTTTCCTTTGGAATAACCCCAATTATTGCAGTTACTGATTTCCTAGGAAATAATAAATGATGTGATGATACTGTAAGACCTATTGCTTTATCTGCTTTTAATGTATTCACTATATCCCTTTGAATATCTAATGACAAATCTCCATATCCCGGACTATATCTAAATGTTATAGCACTGTTTTCTTTTCTTACATCTAATCTTATCTTTTCTTCTATTTCATCTAAAAACTCTTCTATTGCTACTGTTGCACAAGCATCTAAAATTAAAGCTTTTGTCAATTCTATTGTTTCATATAGCTTGATTTTTTTCTCTATTTTGCTCCCTACAGTACCTGCTATAAAAAATACTTCCTGTGCATAAAGAAGATGATTTTTAATGTCTTCTCCTTTTAATATTAAACTTGTTCCTTCTACATATATCCCATCCTTTTTAGCATGGTTTTTATACTTAGCACAAACATATTTAGGTATTATTAATTTCTTACATTCATCTATAGTTTCATCTATTAATACATCTATTGATGCTGTTAATTCTTGCTTTTTATAACCTAAATACCTAAGGACTTCATCCTTAGGTATTTTAAGTTGTTTAATATTATACATTTTATTCTCCGTATATATTAAGAGAAAAGCCTCTTTCTAATGCTTCCTTAGCATATTCTTTTGCACCAAATAAAGATAAATCTCTATAATTTCCACATTGAATATCATTAGCAGCAGGTATTTCTTTTGCTTCTAAAACTTTTTCTAATGAGTATTCTAACGCTTCTTTTATTTCTGATGCTTCTCTATCACCCCATATACTTAAATAGAAACCTGTTCTACATCCCATAGGTGATAAATCAATTATACCTTCTAATTTTGCTCTAAGTTCATGTGCTAATAAATGTTCAAGTCCATGCATTGCTGCTGTACCAAATTCTTCTTTGTTAGGTTGAAGAAATCTTATATCAAACTTTGTTACCTTATCTCCAAGCTTACCATCAAGCAAACAACATTTTCTTATGTATGGTGCTTTAACCTTTCTGTGATCTAATTCAAAACTTTCTACTTTTTCCATTATTGTATCCTCCTAAACGAATTGATTTTGATTTACTGTTAATAGAATATTTTCTATACTTTGGCTTATCCTTTTAGCTACATATGGATTATTCATAACATATAAATGTATTCCATCCACACCTGTAGAAATTAGGTCTACGATTTGTTCAACTGCATAAGCAATCCCAGCATCTCTTAAAGCTTCTGGATTATACTCATATCTTTCCATTATTCTTTTAAATTTATCTGGAAGTGATGCTCCGCTTAAAGATAAAATTCTTTCAATTTGTTTTTTATTTGTTACAGGCATAATTCCAGCTTCAATAGGTAAATTTATATTAGCAGCACGAACCTCGTCTTGAAAATTATAATATAAATTGTTATCAAAAAACAACTGAGATATAAAATAAGATGCTCCTGCCTCTTCTTTTCTCTTCATGCTCTCAATTTCTCTATACAATCCTTTATGCTCTATATGGCCTTCTGGATAACATGCTGCAGCTATATTAAATTGTCCATTATCACTTATATGCTTAATTAATTCGTTAGCATGATTTAATTCTCCTGTAATTTTACTTCCTATAGGAACATCACCTCTTAACGCAAGGATATTCTCTATATTATTCTTTTCAAATTCTCTTAAATAATATTCTATATCATTCTTAGTTGAACTAATGCAAGTTAAATGTGATACTGCTTCAATTCCATATTTATTCTTTATAAGAGAAGTTAGCTCAATAGTCTTATTGTTTTTAACACTGCCACCTGCCCCATAGGTAACACTTATATAATCTGGATTTAATCCTTTTAAATCATCTAATGTATTATAAATAGTTTGTATGGATGATGTTATTTTAGGTGGAAAAATTTCAAATGAAAAAACCACCTTTTTGTCTCTGAATAAATTTTTAATATTCATTTTTTGCCCCCTTTAAATAAAAAATTGTCAAAGCAACTGTAGAAAAGAATAAAAAAAATGCCTAAAGGGTATTCCTTTAGGCATAATAAACTTCTACACTAAAATAAAATTACCCTTATCTATCAGTCATTCACTGCAGGATTTAGCACCTTATATACATTATATATTGGTTGCCGGGTTTCATCGGGCCAGTCCCTCCACCACTCTTGATAAGAAATTATTTCTAATTATACATTACTCTATTTAATTTGTAAAGTTTTTCTTTTAAATAATCCATAATCTATATGTACTTTTCATTATTAAATTTTAATAAGTAAAAGTATAATAGAAATTAAACTAAAAACAGAACTTATTATCATTATGTAATTTACAACTTGCTTTGGTGTGAATCCTTTTTCTTCAAGTCTAAAATGTATTTGACTTCTATCTGCTTGATAAACAGGTTTTCCTTCTGAAAATCTTTTAAAAATAACAAATAAATTATCAAATATTGGTACAGCTAAAGCCAAAATAGGTATAAATAAACTCAGCACAGTAGCTTGTTTAAATGCACCGTCTAATGCTATAACACTTAATATGAATCCTAAAAAATTAGCACCTGAATCTCCCATAAACACTTTTGCTGGGTACCTATTATAACATAAAAATCCAAGTATAGATCCTATTAATATTATTGATGTTTCTGCTGATACTTGTTGTCTTAATATTATTGCTGCAACCAAAAAAGTTATTGCTGAAATAAGTGAAATCCCACCTGCTAATCCATCCATACCATCAGACCAATTAATTACAGTTGTGACTCCAAATATCCAAGTTATTGTTAGTAAAAATTGTATGGTTTTACTTAACTCTATAAATTCTCCAGTAAATGGATTAGTAAATCCCATAAATGCTATTCCTGCCTTAAAAACAAGTACAGCTGATAACAATTGAATAATCAATCTTGGAAGTATAGCAAATTCTTTAAATCTTGTTTTATAATAATCATCTATAAGTCCTATTAATAATATTGCTGTTGCTGCTATAAATACAACTATTTGTTGTTTTATATCATCTTTTACAAATAAGAAAAAAGAAATAAAAAAACATATGTATAATACTATTCCACCACATAATGGGGTTTCTTTTTTATGTTGTTTTCTTTTTGTTGGTTTATCTGTAAATTTTAATTTAATTGATAGTTTCATTACTATTGGCATAATTAATAGCGATAACAATAATGTAACTATCATAGCTAATATATATTGCATTTTATTATCTACTCCTTAGCTAAATAAAAATACTATTAGTTAAAGTTATCCACGTTTGATTATACTATTAAAGCCATATCTTATCAATTACAAAATTATTAAGGTTTTCTAATTATAGAAAAAAGCGTATTAAAATTAATTTAATTCTTTATGACTCATTTCTTAAGCTTCAACTAAATTTGCATTTGACTTCTCTAGAAACTCTCAATAATATAATTTTTCAAAAAAAGCAGAAACATTTTTATCATGTTTCTGCTTTATTTATAACTAAAATAAATTATGCTGGAATTTTAATTTGATCTCCTACATATATTAAATCTGGATTTTGTAAATTATTATATTGTGCTAATGTTTGCCATGTAGTATTATTTCTTCTAGCTATTTTAGAAAGATTATCACCTGCAATTACAGTATATACAGTTTCTGTTTTAGTAGATACTTGTGATTCTTGAACTGTTGGTGCTGCTTGAACTGAAACTACGTTATTTTGATTTGTTACTACTTGTTTACCATTTTCTTTAACTTGTATTCTACCTAAAGTAATATCACTCTTCATACCATTGTCATTTAAATATTTTGCAAAAATATCATCATATGTTGCAAATTCTCCTACAACAGTAGTTTTAAGCATTGTATATCCATCTCCACCTTGAGATAAGAAATCATTTATTGCTACAGTATATTCTTTATTTAAATCAATTGGATTTTCGCCAACTTTTACATCAAAAACTCTATTTCCTTTTTCCTTTGTTGGATCAAATGAGAATGTCATTCCACTTACTTGTAAAAATCCACCTTGTTCTGTTGGATATGCCCCCACTGATACTTCAAGAGCCTTAACTATATCACTACCTGATAATTTTACAGTTTGTGCTACACTACCAAATGGAAATAATTCTGCAAGTTTTCCTTTAGTTATATCTCCTGGTTCTATTGAAGTTCTTAAAGATCCTCCATTTACAAATGCAATATCAGCTTTAGTTATATCTCTAGTTGCATCTGCTGTTATATTTCCAAGGTTTGTTTCTTTAGTTCTCACATTTCCTCTAACACCATCTAGTAGTACATCATTGCTTGCAACAACTTCTGAAAATACTTTGTCATTTTCAGCTTGTATATCTTTTAATAAATCTGTTACTTTTTCATCTTCTTTTAATTCTTTATAATCTTTTGAATTTAATAATTTTGCTTTTTTGTCTGTAACTTTTTTATCTTTAACTTCTAATTCTACTACACCAAGATTTTGATCATATTCACCTGTTTGTGCTATTAATGTATTATTAACTACTAAGCCATCATTTAAAGTTGTATGGCTATGTCCATCTATTATTACATCAATCCCTTTAACTTTTTCAGCAATTTGCTTAGATGTTACAACTGAACTATCATCTAACCCTACATGAGTTAAAGCTACAATAACATCTGTCTTATCTTTTAATTCTTTAACCATTTCTTCTGATACCTTTATAGGATCTTCAAAAGTTATATCCTTTACATTAGCAGGATTTGTTTTATATGCTGTTTCCGGGGTTGATATTCCAAAAACACCAATTTTAACATTTCCCTTTTCTACGATCTCATATGGTGGTAGCATATTTTTTCCATTCTTTTTTACATTAGCATCTAGCATCTTAAAATTTTTAGCTAATTTACTTAATTCCATTAACCTTTCATTTCCATAGTTAAAATCATGATTACCTGGAACCATAAAATCATAACCAGCTGCATCTAATATTTTAACAGCATTTTCACCTTTACTAACATTAACTATTGGTTTTCCATGTAAAGTGTCTCCAGCATCTACTAATAATGTATTTGGATTTTCCTTTTTAGTTTCATTTGCTATAGTTGCAATCTTTGCAAATCCAAACCCACCGTCTGCTGACAATACTCTGCTATGAGTATCATTTGTATGAATTATTGTTATTTTGGTACTATCATCTTTGCTAGCTGCCCACACAGCAGTAGTATTTAAACTAAAAATTAATGTAAGCGATAACATAGCACTTAAAATCTTCTTTTTCATATTTAATCCCCCCTGATTAATTATAAGTTATACACTTAATTATGGTATATATTTGAATTTTTTTCAAGTACTTCTTATATTTTAGTAATTTTATTTTATATATTAAGATAGAAAAAAAAAAAGGAACGCTTAAGCGTTCCTTTTATATTAACCTCTTTGTTCAATCATGCTCTTAACTTTCATTAATCTAGTTGTAGCCGATCTTTCATTTTCATCAAGTCTCATTCTAATATACTTTATAGTCTCTTGAAGTTGAGGAATAGTCATATATTCAAGAGCATTAACTCTTCTTCTAGTACTTTCAATTTCGTTAGCCATTAACTGACATGACTTTTCTACTTCTGCAAGTTCTAGTAATTGCGGAAGAATTTCATAAAGTTTAGAAAGAGTATCATCAAGTTCTGATGATGTATTGGCAAATCCGTATGGATATATACTTCCTTCATCACCTTCAAGTTGTCTCTTAAAGTTCATAACAGGAACAGATACGCTCATTACGTTCTTTTCGCCAACTTCAACAGAAATATGTTCCTTAGGATATACAATAGCTTCTTCTAGGAATTCAGAGCTCATAACGGCTCTAGCCATAACGAAATCCTTAAGGGAACCTTGCAGATTATCTTCCACTTCTTTTCTTAGCTTATTATTATATTTAACAAGGTTAATGAATTGTCTCATTAATTCATCTTGTTTATCTTTTAAAAGCTTATGACTTCTTGTTGAGGTAGTTAATCTTTTTTTAAGTTTAGAGAGTTCCATTCTAGTAGGATTAACATTTAGCTTTGCCATAGACTACTCTTCCTCTCTTGGCATATATTTTTCAAGGTATTCGTCTCTAATTCTCTTAAGCTCAGTTCTAGGAAGCATCTTTAATAACTTCCATCCTAAGTTTAGAGTTTCTTCAATTGTTCTATTTGTATTAAAGCCTTGAGATACATACTCGTCTTCAAAAGCTTCTGCAAATTTAGCAAGTTTCTTATCAGTATCTGATAAAGCAGATTCTCCTAAGATTGCTGATAATTCTTTTGCTTGCTTACCTTGTGAATATGCCGCAAATAATTGGTTCATAGTATCTGCATGGTCTTCTCTAGTCTTGCCTTTACCAATACCCTTATCTTTAAGTCTTGAAAGTGATGGTAAAACATCTATTGGAGGCATTATACCCTTCTTATATAATTCTCTTGAAAGGATAATTTGACCTTCAGTAATATATCCAGTTAAATCTGGAATTGGATGAGTTTTATCATCTTCAGGCATTGTAAGTATTGGAATTTGAGTGATTGAACCCTCTTTACCTCTAAGTCTTCCTGCTCTTTCATATAATGTAGAAAGGTCAGTATAAAGATAACCTGGATATCCTCTTCTACCTGGAACTTCTTTTCTAGCTGCTGAAATTTCTCTTAATGCTTCTGCATAGTTTGTAATATCAGTCATTATAACTAGAACTTGCATTCCTTTTTCATAAGCTAAGTATTCAGCACAAGTAAGAGCCATTCTTGGTGTAGCTATTCTTTCGATAGCTGGGTCAGATGCTAAGTTCATAAATAGAACTGATCTATCGATGGCACCTGTTGATTTAAATTCATCTACGAAGAATTGAGCTTCTTCGAAAGTGATACCTATAGCTGCAAATACAATCGCAAACTTAGAATCTGAATTTAAAACTTTCGCTTGTCTTGCAATTTGTGCTGCAAGTTCTGCATGTGGAAGTCCTGCTGCTGAGAAAACAGGTAACTTTTGTCCTCTAACTAGAGTGTTAAGTCCATCAATTGCAGAAACTCCTGTTTGAATAAATTCTGATGGGAAGTCTCTAGCCATAGGGTTAATAGCTTCACCATTTATATCTACTCTTTTTTCGGGTATTATGTCTGGACCATTATCATTAGGTCTACCCATACCATCAAATACTCTTCCTAACATGTCTTCAGATACACCAAGTTCAAGTGGTCTACCTAAGAATTTAGCTTTAGTACCTTTTAAATTTATTCCTGAAGATCCTTCGAATATTTGAACCATTGCTTTTGATCCATTAACTTCCAGAACCTTACCTCTTCTTTTTTCACCAGTATGAAGTTCAATTTCAACTAGTTCATCATACTTAACGCCTTCAACACCTTCAACAACCATCAAAGGGCCAACAACTTCAGTAACTGTTCTATATTCTTTAAGCATTTGCTACCCCTCCTTTGCTTATTAGGTTATCAATTGCAGTTTTTAAGTCTACAGCGATTTGATCAATTTTATCTAAATCATCTTCGTGTATGTACTTACTTCTAGCAATTCTATCTTTTAAGTCTTCCATAGCTAAGATATCATTTAAGTATACTCCAGCTTCTAAAGCTCTTTCTGCTTCTTTTCTATATCCTAATATAAGACTTAGCATCTTATATTGTTTCTTTAATGATGTATAAGTATCAATTTCATGGAAACCATTTTGTTGTAAATAGTCTTCTCTGATTGATTTAGCAACATCTAATTTTAATCTATCTTTTTCAGATAATGCATCAATACCAACAAGTCTTACGATTTCTTGTAATTGAGCTTCATCTTGAAGTATAGTCATAGCTTCTAATCTTAATGCTCCCCAATTTTCAGCAACATTACCATTCATCCACTTGTCTATTGTATCAGCATATAATGAATATGATGTTAACCAGTTAATAGTTGGGAAATGTCTTTGATATGCAAGTTGTGCATCTAGACCCCAGAACACTTTAACTATTCTAAGTGTTGATTGTGATACTGGTTCTGAAATATCTCCTCCTGGAGGTGATACTGCACCGATTGCTGTTATAGAACCAATTCTTCCATCATTACCTAAACATTCAACTTTACCAGCTCTTTCATAGTAGTCAGCAAGTCTTGATCCAAGGTAAGCTGGATATCCTTCATCACCAGGCATTTCTTCAAGTCTACCAGACATTTCTCTTAATGCCTCAGCCCATCTTGAAGTTGAGTCAGCCATTATTGATACTGCGTATCCCATATCTCTGAAATATTCAGCTATTGTAATACCTGTATATATTGAAGCTTCTCTAGCCGCAACTGGCATGTTTGAAGTATTCGCTATAAGAACTGTTCTCTTCATTAAACTTTCGCCAGTCTTAGGGTCAATAAGTTCTGGGAACTCATTAACAACGTCTGTCATTTCGTTACCACGTTCTCCGCATCCAACGTAAACAACGATTTCTGCATCTCCCCATTTAGCAATTTGATGTTGTGTTACTGTCTTACCAGCTCCGAATGGTCCTGGAATAGCAGCAGCTCCACCTTTAGCAACAGGGAAAAATGTATCTATAACTCTTTGTCCTGTAAGCATTGGCTCAACTGGGTTAATCTTTGCTGAATATGGTCTTCCTTTTCTTACTGGCCATTTTTGCATTAATTGAACTTCTCTATCGCCTTTTTCAGTTTCAACTATAGCAATTGTTTCAGTAACTGTGAAGCTACCAGCTTTAATTTCTTTTATTTTACCTTCAACTCCAATTGGAACCATTATTCTTTGTTCAACAACTGGTGTTTCTTGTACTGTACCTATTACAGTTCCAGATTTAACTTCATCTCCAACTTTTGCTGTTGGTTTAAAATCCCACTTCTTTTCTCTATTTAATGAAGGAACTGATACTCCTCTAGTTAAGAAGCTTGACTTAGCAGCCTCCATAAATGCATCTAGCGGTCTTTGTATTCCATCAAACATTGATTCAATAAGTCCTGGTCCAAGTTCAACACTTAAAGGTTCTCCAGTTGTAACAACTGGATCCCCAGGTCCTATTCCTGAAGTTTCTTCATATACTTGGATTGATGCCTTATCGCCTCTCATTTCGATGATTTCTCCGATAAGACCCTTTTCTCCAACCTTACAAACGTCATATATATTAGCTTCATCCATACCTTCAGCAACTACTAAAGGTCCTGAAACTTTAATTATCTTTCCGGTCTTCACCTTACCAACCTACCTTTCTATAAAATATTAACGCCTACAGCTTTTTCTACGTTATCACTTATTCTTTGCATACCTATATTTAATGTTCCTTGATTGCTTGGAATTAATATTACAGCAGGAAGTACTTCTTTATTGTATCTTTCAATTGTTTCTTCGATACCTTGTGCAACATGTTCTGTTACAAAAACAACTGCGTAATCATTCTTTGCTAATTTATCAACAGTTTTTTTTGCTTCTTCGTTTCCAACTACAGGGAAAACGTCGATACCTAAAGCTTTAAAAGCTAAAACTGAATCCTTATCACCAACTACACCTATTTTCTTAAACATAAATATCACGCAGCCTTTCTCTAATTACTTCCGCAGAAATATTATTGAGTTTGCCAACCATTACAATTCTTATAATCTTTATTTCTGTTTCTTTTGCATAAATATAAGCTACTAAAGGCTCGACTCCAAAAGGTATTATTTTAGCGTCTTTCATCATATCCATGATATAGTTATCAACTAACTTTTCTAATAAACTCACAGAACCTGTCTTTGTATAGTACTCTATACCTGATTTTATTAAATCATTATAATCAGTGAACGAAAGCTTATTAGATATGTTTTCTACTGCATCATTTAACATTCCTAATAACTTATCTTTATCTAAAGAACCTCCTTCAATAATAACTGAAGCAAAGAATTCCCTGCCTTTGTTTTGCTTTTTAACTCTTAAAAGAGTTTTCAAGTTTGTAGAATCTATAAGAGCTTCTACGTATTTATTAACAAAGTTATCTTTTATTTCATTCTTAATTTGTACTAATTGTTTAAACATATATTTATCTAAAATAATGTCAAGTATTTGAGGATCTTTAGTATTTTCAAATTTATCCTTTGACTCTTCTATTGCTTCTCTCATAACTTTAGGTAAATCTCTTAATTCATTATTTTCTACTAAATACTTTAATCTTGAAGCTTCAATAGTTCCAACATGAATTAATAGATAAGATAAATCTTTCTTTAAAAAGATACCTTTTAATATTACTTTTATATTTTGATAATCATATTTAATACTCATTAAGTCAACAAGAGATTTCATTGGACTTATTTCATACATTAAATGAAACAATCTTTTTAATTCTTCACTTAATATAATTTCATAGTCTTCTGCTCTCTTAACATTTGTCATAACATTGGCATACTCTGTTTCTTGAAGCACTTTTAATGCTTCATTGGCAGAATTGGAATCGATCATTCTGTCAATCTTTGATTTATCAAGGAGTTTTGTTTCGTATACTCTTAGTCTCGGTATAACTTGACTAAATTGCATTATATCCATTAGTTAACCTCCTTAACTAAACAATACTCTTGCTACTTCAAGACCCATTTCATCTTTTAATGAATTTACTAAAGCTTCAAAAGTATTATTTATTTCTATGCCATCTTTCTCTAATACGAATCCGCCTTTAAAGTTTCCAGCTTTATCACTTAGAGTTATATTTCCTTTTGAACCAATTTCTCTATTTAATTCTGCTACAAAATCAGAATCAATCATTTTCTTCCCTTGTTCATTTAATATTAAATTTTCATCTCCTGAAATATTGCTATTTAATATTACAGTTTTTACAAATCCTTTAAAATCATCACTTGATGCATTACAAAGTTCTTCTATAGTAGTTTCAAAAACTTCACTAATAACTGTTTGTTTTGATTTTAACTTCTCGTTTCTTGCTTGTAATTCTGCACTAGAAATGATTCTTTCTTCTCTTGCTACAGCTTCTGTTTCAGCTTTTTTTACAATAATCTTTTCTTCCGAAGCAGCTTTTTCTTGCTTTTTAGCAATTATCTTACTTTTCTTCTCTTCAGCTTCTGATAAGATTATTCTTTTTTTATCTTCCGCATCTTTTACGATTTTAGAAGTTAAATTATTTATGTTAGACATAATCTTCACATCCTAATTCTATAATAAGCTATTATTAAAATACACCATTTACTAATAAGAATGATACAACGAATCCTAATAATGCATAAGTTTCAACCATCGCTGCAAGAACCATACCTTTAGTGTTGTGTTCTGGGTTTTTAGCTAATATTTGAATACCAGCAGCTGCTGCTTTACCTTGAGCAATTCCTGACCATAAACCAGTGATAGCTATTGGTAAACAAGCAAATAATAAGTATAAACCTTGTGAAAAAGTTGTTTCTGGACTTAATTGTAAAAATACTAATAATCCTATAACGAATCCATAAAGACCTTGTGTACCTGGTAATAATTCAAGAATTAACGCTTTACCAAATTTTTCTGGTTGTTCTGATAATAATCCTGCTGCTGCTTCACCTACGATACCAACACCTTTTGATGATCCTATTCCTGACATTCCTACTGCTAAAGCAACACCTAGTGCTCCCATAACAAATCCACCGTTATTTTCTAAAAAAAACTTAATCCAACTCATATCCATTTTAAATGTCCTCCTACTCTTCTCTTAAATTAATGTATTCATTTTTTGCTTCAAGTGGCTCAAATGCTTTTCCACCACCATCGTAAAATTTTGAGAAATATTCTACATAAGTAAGTCTTAATGTATGAACATATCCACTTAATAATGATAATAATAAGTTTACTGTTTGGAACATGATAAATATTAATGGTGCAAACAGAATAGTTCCTAAAAGTGAATTACCATTATCTGATACCATTCCCATAATCATGTTTATAGCTCCTGCTATAGATCCACCTGATAAACCTATTGCCATAAGTCTTGTGTATGATACTAAGTCACTTATGTATCCTGTAATACCATATAATTCATAAAGACCTTGGCCTATTTTTCCACCTGTTGATTCCATTTGTCTTCCTTGTGTTAAAACAATTAATATAGAACCAATAATGGCACCTGCTATAGATGCTGTTTTTAGTACTGGTATATTAAGCATTGATCCAGCTCCAATTCCTCCAATAGAACATAGAGTTATAAGCCATGATCCAACATCCATAAAAGCATCTAATTTCTTTCCTGCCCTTATTAATACAGCTGCTTTTATAAATAATCCAAACACAATTTGAATTGCACCAAATACTACTGACATAACTAGTATTGTCATAACATCTGTACTTGTATCAATTAAACCTTTAATACCTATTAAGTCTCCAAAGAATGAACCATAAATTAATCCAAATATAATTGTTGGGAAACTTAAATACATAAAGAACTTAACCATTTTTTTCGTTTCTGCATTAAAATTAAATAACTTTAATGCTCCAAGAGTTCCTAATAACAATAATAATCCATATCCTGCATCTGCAACCATCATTCCAAAGAAAACCAAATAGAATGGTGTAACAAATGGAGTGGGGTCTATATCATTATACTTAGGTAAAGCATACATTGATGTTACTGATTCGAATGATGCATTTAAATCATTGTTTTGCAATTTAATAGGTACATCATCAATTTCTTCTTCTTTAACATCTTCAAAAGCTAAATAGTAATCCTCACCTAATACATCCTTAGTAATTTGAGTTAACCTATCATTTTTTTCACTAGGAACCCATCCTTGTAATAAGACTGTTTTATCAGTCTTCAAAAATCTATTAGTAATAGATTTTCTATTTACTAAGTTATAGTAATATTCATAAGCTAATTTCAAGCTTTCTAAATTTTCCTCAAATCCTGCTAATTCTTCTTTTACTAAGAACTTTTCAGAATCAATTAAGGACATTCTTTCATTATATTCTTGAATAAGCTTTAAAGGGAGTTCTTTCTCATCTGTTTTAAACGGACTAAATCCAAACCCTCTTAGTACCTCTTCCACTTCTTCTTTCTTATCCTTATGAGCTAAAAGGAAGAAGTAAGTGTCTTGATTGTCTTTTGATATAATTTCTAAATAACAATCACTCAAATCATTTTTCAATGCTTCCTCATATTGGTTAGCAATGCTTCCTAAGAAATATTCAGTTACTTTTAAATCATCTAAAGATCCTAATGCTAAATCAAAATTCTCATATGGTTTTAAACTTTGAACATTTCCTTGTAATCTAGTCTTTTCATTGTCTAATGAAGCTAAAGTATGCTCTTTTTCTTTAACTTTATCATAGACACCTTCCCATTCTCCATTTAATACTTTTTTTTCTAGTTCTTTAGGAGTTAATGAAAGTTTTTCTGTACGTAAAGACTTTATTAATGATTGTTTAGGCACATAGTCCTTTAAGAACTGTAGGGCAAATTTAGCTTTTGATAATTCTTCTTCCCACCTTGATATGTCAGAATCAATTTCATCCTTATCTAACTCATTAAGAACTTCATTTTTTTCTTGAATATTCTCATCTTGTAGATTGATAAATTCAACTTCTGCGAAGTTTTGTACTCTTTCAAGAAGTTCATTTTTCTTTGATTCAAAGGCTAACAAGGTGAACTTATTCATCTTAACTATTGCCATGAATCTTCACTATCCTCTCAATCACTAATTTAACAGCATTATTTTTCTTATCTGCAGATATATGTAGTATATCTTCTGATTCTTGCTTGCCCTTATTTATTATAGGCTCTGCTTTTTTATTTGCTGCTTCTACAGCATTTGAAATAATTTTATTTGCTTTTTCTTTTGCAGA
Organism: Clostridium aquiflavi; assembly: GCF_031344075.1. Taxonomy (NCBI): domain Bacteria; kingdom Bacillati; phylum Bacillota; class Clostridia; order Eubacteriales; family Clostridiaceae; genus Clostridium; species Clostridium aquiflavi. The sequence goes on along the minus strand of NZ_JAVJAN010000022.1, from coordinate 50,569 downwards.
AGATAAAGTATCAAGATATTGCTTTTCTGCTTCATCTGTAGCTTTCATAACAATATCTTTAGCTTCATTATTAGCTTCTTTAAGAATTTCTTCTGCTTGAGCCTCAGCTTTTTTTATTTCTTCAATTGCTTCTAATGCCAAAATATCACCACCTTCATGCCCTTAAATATAAAAATAATATATATATTAATACTTTATATAGTATTAATTACTTTGTGTCTATTTTATTATACACTCTTTTTGTATATTTTCAAGAATTTTAAATTATTAAATGCTAAAATCGGTCAAAATTCAGTAAAGTATCTGTTATGTAAATGTTATCTTTATTTTACATCCTTTTACTTCTTCTAACTTATTTTTAGATTTATATAATCACCAGTATTATTAAACAAATAATAACTTTCTGATATTTGTATATTTCCATTTAAAATATACTCCTCAATATTTATTGAGAATTTTTCTAAATAATACTCCTTAAATGAATATTTATGCTTTAATTTATCTTTTATATCTTTTTCATCTTCTTTTTTAATATTACTTCTTAAAAAATCTGGTAATCCACGCTTTTTATTGAATATTAAATAATCAAATTTTAGTATTTCATTTAATATATCGTTATTATCTTTCAAAACTTCATTATTAAAGTCTAAAAATACTTTATAATATTCTATATTTCCAATGTTTTTATTAAAATATCCTTTTCTATGAAAAAATTTTCCTAGTGAATAATAAAATTCAAATGGTGTATCAAATTTACTCTCAAAAAATCTAATAATATTATTGAATTTTTTGGAATTATAATATTTATCTACCATAGCTTCTACCTTTTTTAATTTTAGTAGTTCATCATAATTAATGCAATCAGTCTTTAATATTTCATATGGTGGATAAGGCGAAAATTTCATTTTATACTTTTCAGCTTCTTCTCTCATTGAAGATCCCTTTAATAGTTTTAAAAAACCTAATTGAATTTCTTCTGGTCTTATTTTATAAACATCATTAAAAGAATTAACAAATGAATCATAATCCTCCCCTGGAAGACCAGCTATTAAATCTAAGTGTTGATTAATATTTTTTATAGCCATAAGTTCATCAACCTTTTCTTTTATGTCTTCAAAATTAACAAATCTATTTATATTATTAAGAACCTTGTCATTTGTCGTTTGAACTCCAACTTCAAATTGAAATCTTCCCTTTGGTGCTTTTGATAATAACTTAATTTCTTCTTCTTTTAAAATATCTGCTGATATTTCAAAATGAAACTTTGTTTCTGTATCTGTTTCTATCAAAAACTTCCATATAGCCATTGAAAATTTATAATTACAATTAAATGTACGATCTACAAATTTAACTAACCTAACTCTTTTATCGATGAAATACTGCAATTCCTTTAGTACTCTTTCAATATTTAAAAATCTCACACCATGACTTGTTGATGAAAGACAATATTTGCAATTAAAAGGACATCCTCTTGAAGCCTCATAATAAACTATCTTATTATCTAAATTTTCATAATCTTCATATGGAAATACTAAGTCATCCATAGACATAAGAGGTCTTTTTTCATTAGAATATACATTTCCATCTTTTTTATAGTGAAGACCTTTTATCTCATTTACATTCTTTAAACCAAGTTTATATAAAATAAAATCTCTATATGTCTTTTCACCTTCACCTTCAATAACATATTCTCCAATGTTATTTTCTAAAAACTTATGTGAATCAAATGACACCTCTGGTCCTCCATATAAAATTTCAATATTTTCATCAACATTCTTAATAAGATTAGACAGTCTTGTAACCATTTCTACGTTCCATATATAAACTGAAAAAGCAACAACATCAGGCTTTTCATTAATAATTTCTTCTAATATCTTTTCTTCTCTATCATTAATAGAAAATTCCCTTATTATACTTTCACAATCCATATCTTTAGTAAAATTTCTTAAATATCTAACTGCTAAATTACTATGAATAAATTTAGAGTTAATTGCTGTAAGTAATATCCTCATTCGTATTTGTCTCCTCTACTTCTTTAGAGTTTATTTCATTTTTAAGTTTTTTAGCTCTTATAAAAAACATATCCTCCCAAACTTTTATCTCTTCTATATCAAAATATTTTAAAAGTATCTTTTTTATATCTTCTACATTTGAACTTATTATTGGATTCAAATTTTTAAATGTAAATTCTTTTACTTTACCCTTTGGAAGTATAACTCTTATTTTATTATTAAATAATTTACCTCTTTCTTTATTAATATCCCAAATTAATATTTCTCCATTCTCTTTTATATAAGAATTAATTTCTTTAATTAACTTTTCTTTTTCTATGTTACTCCAAAATCTATTTAAATTAAAAAAAAGTGTACATGCGTCATATTCACTTCCTTCTAACCCCTCTTTATCATTACTAAAAACATAATCAAGTGACAATTCTGATTCTACTTCTTTGGAAATACTGTATATTACACCAAAATTTTCTTGTCCAACATCTAATACGTCACCTTTTAAATTAATGTCTTCTAAATTAATAACTAATGTTTTCCCCATAAAATTCCCCTCTTTTCCCTCTAAATATATATTCTATCATTATTAAGCGTATTATTAAAGTTATGGAAACAATTTTTTTAATAATATTAAGTCTAAAAATTTAAAATTTCATAAAAAAGTTTAATTAAAATAAGAAACCACTCTATAATATTTACTTTTATAGAGCAGTTTCTATTTCACTTTAAGGCTTTATTTTAAATACTCTTATTCTTTTTATTATTAAATCTAATTATATTTAGTATGAGCAAACTAAATAAAAGAACTATTATAAATATCCAAACTGGCTTTGGTAAGTTGAAATTTAGTCCTAAATTACCACATTGTAATTTATATATGCAACCTATACCTGAATCTAATATATATATATTACCACATGAGTATTTTATTCCTTTTACATCACTTTCACCTTTTAATTTTAACAGCTTGTATAAAACACCATTTGAATTTACTGAACTTATAACGTTATTCTTTTTATCATAAAATACATTAGAATCTTTTTCTAAAATTTTACCTTCTTTATCTATTGCTAAACATTTAATACTATTAACTTTAGAAAATTGATATTCTGGTCCATCAACAATTTTATTAGGTGGATTATTTATTATAGGCATTAATTTATTTTCATCATTAAATCTTGGTGAACTTATTGGATCCCCTCCACTAAAATCTGGCCATCCATACCAGTTTTCTTCCTGTAATTTGTATAAATAATCAAAATCTCTTTTAACAGGTCTTACTCCTTTCTCCTCCATACCACCAACTATTGCTATTAAATTATTATTGCTATCTAAGTCCCACCCTGTTATATTTCTTATTCCACATGCATATAGAGAGGTCTTATTAGTTTTTAAATCTATTTTTATAACAGATGCGTTTCCAAATTTTTCAGCACTTATTTTTTGACCTCTAATACTTGAATTGGTATATGGCATATATGCCCCTGTTTTTTCTTCTCCATAATTTTCACCATTCAATACAATATTTATAGGACTCTTATCGTATGGAATTTTGTTAAAATCTATTTCTCCATTACCTTCTGCAATTCCGGAATTAGTTGCTGCTCCAATTGATAAAAGTAAATTTGAATCCTTAACAATAAGATTTCTATCAAGATTTTCACCGTTTGTTGGTATTTCTTTTAGAATTACCTCCAGAAATTTACTTGCCATATTATAATGATAAAGTTCATCATTTGAAATAAAATACATATCATCCTTTGTACAAACTATACTTTCTATAGAAAACGACTTATTTTCTACCAATGTTTCTTCTCTTCCATCATCTTTTAATAATTTTATATAGTTCTTATACGCCACATATGTATTTTCATATTCATCTTTATCAAAAGCCACTGCATTCTTACAATTTTTTGATGAAATACTCCAATCTATATTATCTTTTAAAATGTTTACTCTATAAATTCCTGAAAATTTAAACAATAAAAAAGCTAAACTTACTATTATAACGGAACTAAATAAAAATTGACAAAATCTTTTCAAATCTTAACCCCCTCAATATAAAATTAACCATATATTTTCCCTTGTTAAATTTATATTTTAAATCTAATAAAATATACCCTTAAGCTTAACCTTTTAAATTAAAATGTTTATCATATCTTAACTTTTAATTTAAAATGTTCATATTTAGTCATTACTTTGAATATGCTTTATTGTAATTTAAAGGAGTGAATTAGATTTGAGTAAGGACAACTTTTTAAAGAATTCTTTTTTACTGACGGCTTCTAATATAACAACAGGAATTCTTGGATTTATATTTACTATATATTTGTCTAAAATACTTGGTCCCGAGGGTATGGGCTTATATAACTTAGTTATGCCAATTTATAATTTGTTCATATGCCTTATGAGTGCAGGAATCGTAGCTGCTATTTCTAAAATATCTGCAATATATAAACAAAAAGGAGAATATAAAAATATAACTAGAACTATACGAATTGTTTCTCTTTTTAACATAACCTGGGCTCTACTTATTGGCATAATGGTTTTTTTTGCTGCACCAATAATAGGTAAATATGGTGTTAATGATGTGCGAACTATTGATGCTATACGTGTTATATGTCCAGCTATGGTTTGTATTGCAATTTCAAATATTTTTAAAGGCTATTTTTATGGAACATCGGAAATAAAAGCACCTGCTATTATTGATATTTTTGAAAAAGCTATGAGAATTGTAACTGTAAGTATTTTAATATTTTTCTTAAAAGCTAAGACACTTCAAAATATGGTTACATTAGCTACTGTTGCATTATGCATTGGTGAATTTCAAAGCTTATTATGTTTATTTATTTACTATAAATACACTGTAAAAAAAATTCCAAAATCATATGAAAAACCAGAAGGTAGATTTCAATTATTGTTTGATGTAATAATAGTAGCAATTCCTTTATGTTTAAATGGCTTCCTAAGCAATATTTTAGCTACACTTTGCACTTTAGTTGTACCTAGGAGATTAGTATGTGCTGGTTTTAATTATTCTGAAGCCTTAAGCTTAATAGGTAAATATAATGGTATGGCTATGGGATTGATCGCTATTCCTCTTATTGTTGTTTCAACTATAAATACTTTGCTTATACCAGATCTTTCGCAAACTTTAAGTCAAGGAAATCAGTATAAGGCTTCTCTTCGTATTAGAAAAGTAATTAAACTAGCCTTTTTACTTGGACTTTCAACGACTATAATATGCAATATCATTCCTGATGAATTAGGAAAAATTTTTTATGGCAGAAATGATTTAGGTCCATATATAAGAGTTGCATCACTTGCTGCACCGATTTTCTTCACTTCTACTACTATGTTTGGAATTTTAAATGGTCTTAATAGGCAGGGTGTTATTCTTAGAAATTCATTAATTGAAGCTTCAATTGAGTTAGTATGCTTATATGTATTTACATCAATACCGTGTATAAATATTTTTGGTAATAGTATAACTCTATTTATAGCTTGTGGTATTGGATTATCACTTAATTTATACGAAGTTAAGAAACATATTAATATAAATTTAAATTTTACAAATGTAATAATATACTTACTTCTTGGTATTTTAAGCTTTTTAATTATTAATATATTCGCTAAAAATGTTTTAGTTAATTTACCTATAGTAAATAGTTTTATGGTAATTGGTTTAACTTTTATAATATTTTTATATCTTGGAACCTTTGGAGAAAGCGATGTTTAATAATGTATTTACTACTTATTTTAATTAAAAACTGGGAAATTAGAATTTTTAATTTTTGACAAACATAAAAAGTTCATGTTTCTAAACTCTACATTTAGAAACATGAACTTTCTCCTTAATTATGTTATATCCTATTTCTCAAACTCACATCAAGATTCTATTCAAACATAGCCAATTATTTTAATTTTACTCTCAAAAATCTTGGCAAGATATTATATGCTTTTTGAGAGAATGACGTAATATCATTTTTTCTGATGCCGCCTAATATTATCATCAAGTACAAGTATGCAAATCCACCTACTGAAATCATAAGCATTGTTACTAATCCTTGTGCTATTCCTCCAGCATCTAACAATATGAGTAATACTCCAAAAGGTTCTTTAATTAAGTATATGCCTGCAACCATTCCTATTGAAGAAAGAATCGGTTTTAAAGTATGCTTAAACATTGGTAATCTCATTTTTAATGTTTTGCTAAGTTTTCGTTGATTTAATATAAAAGGTATTGCAAACCATAGAAAATTACCAAAAACAGCACCTAATACATTGATCTCTGGCATTCCAACCAATATGTAATTTGTAACTATTTTAGCTACTATACCTATCATAAATGTTCCTAAAACAAAGTAAAGCTTATTCATACTTTGCAATATAACATTTTGAATTTGTACAACGGCCATTAATATTACAACAACAGAACCGTATATCATTAATTCAAATCCTTGTTCTGAGCCATATAATAATAAATAAATTTCTTTACTTAAAACGGCAAGTCCTACAGCTGCTGGTATTGTCACTGCATAAGTTATTCTAAATGCAAAATTTACTTTTCTTCTAATCTCTTTTTTATCTTTTATAGCTACTGCACTTACAATTGCAGGTAATACTGTTGTTGCTAGTGCTGTAACTATTACTAACGGAACAGAAAGTAATGTTTTGTACGTTCCAAGTATTCCGTAAAGCTCATTAGCTTGTTTTTCTAAAAAACCAGCATAAGCTAATCTATTTTTTACATTTACCATATCAATTAAGCTACCCAAGTTTTGTAATCCAGCACTTAATGTGATTGGTACTCCGTATTTGACTAATTTCCTAACTATTCTCTTATTGCTTACCCTTTTAACAGGTGACTCTGCACCAAAGGCTTCCCCTTCATAATTTTTCTTATAATATACATATATCATATAAAGGCACGCTATTATTGCACCTAATGTAGTACCTACTGTTCCACCAGCGCTACCATAAGGAATGCTTATTTTTACTAAAACATAAGCAAATGCTAAACTCACTCCAACATTTATTATTTGTTCTAATACTTGAGATACAGCTATTGCTGTCATATTATTTTTACCTTGAAAGTACCCCCTATATGCTGACAATATAGAAGTCACAAAAATACTTGGAGCTAAAAATAGCAGACCATATGCCGCTTGTGGTGTTCCTATTGCATTTGCTATAGGCGTAGATAATATCATGATAAGTATACTTATTATACCGCCAACACCAGCATAAAGTATTGTAGATATCTTTAGTGCCTTAATTGCATCTCTTTTATTTTTCATAGCTGTAAGCTCAGCTACAACTTTTGCAATTGCTGGCTGAGCTCCTAAAGTAGTTACTGCATATGCAAATATGAATACTTCATAACACATTTGGTATATTCCAAGGCCTTCAAGACCTATTGTTCTTCTTAATAACGGAACATAAAATACAGACATCAGTTTAGCTAAAAGTCCTGCTGCTGAAAGAATTACAAAGCCTTTAGTAGATGATTCTTCTTTCATATTAAACCCCTATCTAAGTGAAAATTTAAATACATCACTCTTTATCTTCTTTAATATCGGAGGTAAAGCATTAACTACAGTTTTATTTGTTAAATAAGCTACTTTACCTTTCATTTCTTTAAAAACTAATTTATATGCATATAAATATTGATATTCTAATCCATACTTGTTTTTGAAGAATGAATTTAATTTTCTATCTCCATATTTGTCATCACCAATTATAGGACTTCCTAAATGTGATAAATGAGCTCTTATTTGATGGCTTCTTCCTGTAATTAAATTAATTTCAAGTAGTGAATATGCACCATTAGTTTGTGTTGTAGTAACTTCCATTGCTATTTTTTTAGAATCTGGTACTTCTTTTTCATATACCTTAGATATATTTGTATCTTGATTCTTTAATATATATCCTGTATATAATCCATCTTTTACCTTTCCCTTAACTAAAGCTACATAATATTTTCTTACTCTATCTTCTCTTATTGTTTCATTGATAGATTTTAATCCCTCAAATGTTTTTCCAAACATAACCAAACCAGATGTGTTTCTATCTAATCTGTTACATGGTGCAGGTGTAAATGTAATTTCATTTTCTGGAACGTATGATCCTTTTTCTTTTAAATATGAAAGTACATAATCTGTTAATGTAGGTTCTTTTTCATCTTTATCAGGATGTACTAAAATACCTGGCCATTTTTCAACTACTAATAAATTTTCATCTTCATATGCTGTTTTCATTCCACTAAAATTTACTTGAATAAATTTTTCTTTCTTTTCCGGATTACTCTTTATATATTTTATTTCAACAATATCTCCTTCTTCTAAGAAATACTTTTCACTTTGTTTTTTACCGTTAACTCTTATATCTTTTTTTCTTAAAGCTTTAAATATTGCACTTAGTGGAACGTCCTTTAATAACTTTCTTAAAAATTTATCTAATCTTTGACCGGCTTCATTAGCTCCTATTTCGATTTTCAAATATTATCACTCCTATAATTTTTCTTTTGGTTACTTTGTTAAATAATTAAATGCTGTTAAACACTGAATTGCTACACCAAGTGGTATACAATCTTCATCTATATTAAAAAGATTACTATGTGCAGGTTCAGTGGTTTTCTTTTGTTTATTTCCTGATCCTAGAAAATAAAATGCTCCTGGTCTTTCCATTGCAAAATATGCAAAACTTTCAACTCCCATATGAGGTGCTTTTTGTTCAACTACATTTTCATTTTTTAATATATGACTTGCAGAACTCTTTAACAATTCTACCATATAATCATCATTGTATAGACAAGGATAGCTTTCTTCTATCTCTATTTCTGCTTTTGCTCTTGAAGACAAAGCAATTCCATTAACAATTTCTTTTAATCTTTCGCTTGCAAATATTCTGTCTTCTTTTGTCATCGTTCTAATTATTCCGCTTAATGTAACTTCCCCTGGAATAATATTTTGAGCTGTCCCCCCATTTATTGTTCCAATAGTAATTACTGATGGATTTACAGGCGATATTTCTCTACTAACTATACTTTGAAGTGCAATTACTATATGACTAGCTACAACAATAGGATCAATTGTTGTATGTGGTGCAGCTCCATGTCCCCCTTGACCTGTAATTTTTATTTTAAATGGATTAGATGCAGCATTAACAACGCCTTTTTTAACTTCTATATTTCCAATACTTACATTTTCATCAACATGAAGACCCAACACATAATCAACCCTTGGATTTTCTAGTACTCCATCTTGTATCATATATTGAGCTCCACCAACAGTTTCTTCAGCAGGTTCAAATAATAATTTCACATTTCCACTAAATTCACTTTTGTATTTATTTAATATTTGGGCTACTCCTAAAAGTATTGTTGTATGTGCATCATGTCCACATGCATGCATTTTCCCACTTACTTTTGAGCTATACTCACAAGATTTCATATCTTGAATAGGAAGTGCATCCATGTCTCCTCTTATTGCTATAGTCTTATTGCTGCCTACTTTTTCTCCTTTTATAATTCCACAAACTCCAGTTTTTGATACCTCTATATATTCAATGCCTTCTGTTTTTAAAAAGTCTTTTATAAGGTCAGAAGTTCTATGTTCTTCAAAACCAACTTCTGGATGCTCATGTATATCTCGTCTTATTGATATCAATTTGTCTTTTATATCATTAGCCTCTTTTTTAAAATCTATCATAAACACATACTTCCCTTCTAGATATTATGACCAATAAACTTCTATAACATCGCCCTCATCTATTCTAGCTGTATATGATGAATTTTCCCCATTAACTTTAGAATTTATTGTGCCCTTTGAAATTGTTAAATCAAAATCTATATAGTCAAAAATATCAACAAAAACATATTCATTTTTGCCTTTTAATACTATCTCTTTATTATTTACAATAACTTTTATTTCATTAAATTTTTCCTGAAATTTATCTTTATCTACATCATTATTTAAATTATCATCAGTACTTAATTCATAATCTTCATTTAACTTAGACTCTTCGTTTTCTTTTTTAAGTTCTTCATTGCTATCGTTTATTGGTTCAATATCTTCTAGTTTATCATTCTCTATTTGTGTTTCAACTAATGAACTATCTTTTTTTATAAGTCTTTCTCCATCTTGAGCTTCATATTCCTCATGTAACAAAACATCATCTTTGAACAAGCTTATTTCATCATTATTTAAAACATATTCTTTTATTTCAGAAACTTTATTTGGTATAAATACTCTAAGTTCATCACTATTTTTCAATTCATAATGTATATCTTCTATTTTATTATTTATTGTTATTATAGGTTCCAAATTTATAAGTTCATCATTAATATAAATAGTTATAGAATTTATATTTTCAATATAATCACGTACTTTAGGACTCGCATTATTACCATTCTTAGCATATTGTACTTCTATATTATCATTAGCCTTAACTTCTGTTTCTAATGCAGATTCATTTCCATTTATAAATATCTTAGCACTAGTTCCATATTCTCCAAATACAATTCTTTTACGTCCATTATATTTAAATCTTATACTCTTTCCATTTTTAGCTATAAGTAATGAGGGATTAATTCCCGCTTGAAGTAATACATCCATAACTGTATGCTTGTGAGAATTAAATAAACTAACAGGTGTATCATTTAATATAACATCAATAAAATCTGTACCTAAATTTCTTAATGCTATAAGTCCTATTCCTAGTACTGTAACCCCTGCTGATCCCAAGGAATTATCAGATATGCATTCTGTAATAGCATTTCTATCTTTAATTGCAATTCTTTGAGGTGGTAAATTTAAATTCACACTTATACATTCTAATAGTCTAGGTGTATGTGCCCCTCCACCAACTAAAAATACAGCACTTGGAGACTTTCCACCATTTAATTCTAAAATCTTACTTGAAATCTCTTCTGATATCTTTTTTACTGATGGATCAATTAATTTAATAATATTTGATGATAAAATTGTATTTTCAAGGCCTAACACATCAGTATAAACAATTTCTTTAGATTCATTTACAGACTTTTTTATAAATTCTGCTGTATTAAAATCAACTAAATACTCTTGTGCTATTATTTCAGTAACTTCATCTCCAGCCATGGGTACCATACCATATGCAGATATTGTTTCTTTATTACTTATTGCTATATCTGATGTTCCCGCACCAACATCTATAAGAGCAATATTTAATAACCTTAAATTTTTAGGTATAGCAGCTTCTATTGCTGCAATAGGTTCTAATGTTAAATTAGTTACTTTTAAATTTACCTTATTCATTACAGAATAAAGAGAATCAATGACAGATCTCGGTAAAAATGTTGCTATTACTTCTGCTTCAATAGTTTTCCCCTTATGTCCTATTAAATTAGATATAACAAAGCCATTTAAATAAAAGCTTTTAACAGAATAACCAACACAATATAATTTTCCATCAGCACTATTATCTATTTCTTCTTCTGCATTTTTAACAACACTAAGTTCTAAACTCCTTACAATTTCCTTATCAATTTCTTGATCTTCATCTATTTCTATTTCTGCCCTTGAATTTACAGTTCTTAAAAATCTCCCAGCAGCTGCTATGGATACTTCTGTAAGTGTAATTTCTATTTTCTCTTCTAATACTCTTTTCACTTTTTCAACCACAGAAGCAACTAAATTAATATCATGAATTTGACCATCTACCATGGCTCTTTCTTCATGTTCCATATATTCTTCACATACTACTTCAAATTTTTTATCTCTTATTATCCCTACAGTTCCTATTATAGATCTTGTTCCTATATCTAATGAAAAAATTATATCTTTAGGATTAAAATTTTTTAACTCCATCTAAACACAACCTTTATCGTACAAATTTAGTAATTATTCCTCTTAAATATACTATAAATTATATATTATAATCTAATCACATTCAATTAATCATAATTCTCACAATTTCTTTATTATCCAAATAATTATACTATATATTTCATAAAAGTTATAATAAAATAAAATTATACAAAATATTATTATTTTTTTGCATGAAAATAAGCATAAAAATGAAGTATTAAAACTCCATTCTTATGCTTATTTAATTTTATTTTTCTTATATTTTTCTCGTTCTTCTTTTGGATTTATTATTTTACCAACTGCAATGAGTATAACTGCTGCTAAAATTAATATAACAATCCATAATTTAACATTCATAACGAAATCACCTTATCTCTTAATATAATGCATAAATCATAAATATTTATCTAAAAGTATATATTCTATAAATTAATATAAAATCCTTTAAAATAATATTAACTAAATATATAACTATTTATTACAAATAATTTATTCTATTATTCTTTAACATTTTTTACTTTAGCAAGAAAGCAGAGGCATATAAAAACAATATTTTATTTACAAAACTATTAAACAATCTTTTGTATTAAATTATTTTCTGCTAATACCTTTAAAGAAAAACTTCTAATAATTCCATCTTTAAAATTTATAGTAACTTTATCATCTTCAATTGATTCTATTTTACCTAAGCCATAAGTCTTTTGCATTATATCATCACCTATTTTATATCCATAAGTATCCTTAGGCAGTTTGTCAAATCCTGATTCACCTATAAATCTAGATATTTCCTTAAATTGTCCTCTTCTATTCCTTGGTGCAAATAAATAAAGATTATCTATTGTTCTTGTTATTCCAACATAAAAAAGTCTTCTTTCTTCTTCTATGTTTTCTTCTTTGCTAGAGGAATGTGGAATAGTATCTTCATTACAATTTATAAGATATACATTTTTAAATTCCATGCCCTTTACTCCATGAATTGTACTAAGTATTACTCCTTCTCTTTGATTTTTATTTTTACTTTCTTCTATTTCATTACTTACATTTTCAATGTGAACTAAAAAATCAAATATATTTTTAAATCCTTCTGCGGATAATTTGAATTCTTCAATTACTTCTTCTAAATCATCTAAGTTCTGACTAAATCTTTCGCAATAAGATTTCAAATAATCTATATATTCTAGATCCATAACTATATATGAAATTGCAGAACCTAAAGAAACTTTATTTAAATAATTAAAGTCTTTCTTTAATTCATCCAGCTTCTTTCTTTGAAATGGTGGAGTATCATCTTTGTTTATTAATATATCAATCAAATTTTCCTGTATAGTATACTTTCTCACATAATCTATATTGTGCTTACTTATATATCTAAATGGTTTATTTATAATCTTTAGAAAACTCTCTTTATCAAAGGGGTTTACAACAAATTTTAAATAAGCTATCAAATCTTTACATATAAAATGTTCAAAAAAATTATATTGTCTATCTAACAATTTAAATGGAATATGATTTTTAGTAAATGCATCTATAACACTCATAGCTTCCATATTAGTTCTATAAAGAACAGCATTTTCTTCATATTCTATATTATATTTTTTTTCATTTTTAATTAAATCTACTAAAATATCCCCTTGAGACTTTTCGTTATAAGGAGTATAGAATTTGATTATTCCATTTTCTTTTTTATTAGATAATATTTTTTTATTATTTCTTTCTTTATTAAACTTTATTAATGCCTTAGACTTTTCAACTATATTATCTTTACTTCTATAATTAATCGATAAATAATGTTTTTTACTATCTTTAAATATCTCATCAAAAGTAACCATATACATTGGTCTAGACCCTCTAAATGAATAAATACACTGATCTTCATCTCCAACAGCAAATAAAGAATTATCTTCACCATAATTTATTAATTTTAAAAATTCAATTTGTAACTCATCACAATCTTGAAATTCATCAACTAGAATATATTTAAATAATTTTCTATAATAACTTAATGCCTTTTCATTATTTTCAAGTAATTCTAACGCTTCTATGGCTAAATCGTCAAAATCTATTTTTCCATGCTCTTTTTTATAATATTCATAACATTCTAAAGCATCTTCAAATATTTCTCTAGATACAGATGGTTTGAAATCACTCAGTCTTATTCTTGAAGTTTTATATAATGATATATTATTTAAAACTTCTTTAATTTTATCTTCATTAATGTCATCAAAATACTTTGTTAACACTTTATTTATAAGCTTGTTTACAATACTTCCATCTATTATATCTATACTTTTCCCTGTTCTTAAAAGAATTTTGTAAAAGAGTCCATGAAATGTGCCAAAGAATGGTGATATATTTTGTTTAAATCTATTTTCATATCTTTCTTTCATGTTTTTAGCTGCTGCTTTAGTAAATGTAATTACTATTATACGTCCATTACTAACTTTTAGTTTATTAACTAAATAATATATTCTGTTAATTATTACAGTAGTTTTTCCAGATCCAGGAGCTGCAATAATTAATGCATTTTTATCCTTAGTTATCACTGCTTCATTTTGATATATATCCAGATTATACATTAACTTCCTCTTTCCTTACTTAATTCTTGAATTATTATATAATAACGCAATAAATAACTATATTGTAATAATTATATTATAGATGTACAATAATTTTATTATATACTTTTATAGATACTTTCACAAACTATAGGTAGATAACTTAATTATAGTATTGTGAACTTTACTTAAAGGAGACTATTCATGGAAAATAAATTTAATGTTAGATACGAGAGAAATCTTACAATGTTAGTAGATTTTTATGAATTGACTATGGGAAATGGTTATTTCAATAAAAATCTTCAAAATAAAATTGCATATTTTGATATGTTCTTTAGAAGAGTTCCTGATGGCGGTGGTTATTGTATCATGGCTGGAGTTGAACAATTAATAGAATACTTAAATAATTTAAAATTTACTGATGAAGACATTATGTATTTAAAAAATAAAAATATTTTTTCAGAAGATTTTCTTAAATATTTAAGAGATTTTAAATTTAGTTGTGATGTTTGGGCTATTCCAGAAGGAAATCCAGTATTTCCAAATGAGCCATTAGTAACAGTAAAAGGTCCTGTAATCCAAGCACAACTTGTAGAAACAATGATACTTTTAACTATAAACCATCAAACATTAATAGCAACAAAAGCTAACAGGATTTGTAGAGCTGCTGGTAATCGTTCTGTAATGGAGTTTGGTTCTAGAAGAGCTCAAGGATATGATGGTGCTATTTATGGTGCTAGAGCTGCAATGATAGGTGGATGTGATTCAACAGCATGTACTATTTCAGATAAAATGTTTAATATTCCTGCTGTAGGTACAATGGCTCATAGCTGGGTACAACTATTTGACAATGAATATGAAGCATTTAAATCATGGGCTGAACTTTATCCAGATAATTGCTTATTATTAATAGATACTTATAATGTTATAAAATCTGGTATCCCTAATGCAATAAAAGTTTTTGATGAAATATTAAAACCACTGGGAAAAAGACCTACGGGTATTAGAATAGATTCTGGTGATATAACCTATTTAACTAAGCGTTGTAGACAAATGCTAGATGAAGCTGGATACGATGATTGTAAAATAGTAATCTCAAACTCACTAGACGAACATATAATTAGAGATGTACTAGAGCAAGGCGCTTGTATAGATTCATTTGGTGTAGGTGAAAGATTAATAACTGCAAAATCAGAGCCTGTATTTGGTGGTGTTTATAAATTAGTAGCTATAGAAAACGATAATGAACTAGTACCTAAAATTAAAATCAGTGAAAATGATGAAAAAATAACCAATCCTGGTTTTAAAAAAGTAATTAGAATTTTTGATAAATCTTCTCATAAAGCTTTAGCTGACCTAATAGCTTTAAAGAATGAACAAGTGGATGAAAGTAAAACATTGACTATATTTGATCCCGTTCATACTTGGAAGAGAAAAAAATTAAAAAATTACTATGCTAAAGAGCTTCAAGTTCAGTTATTTGATAGTGGCAATTGTATTTATGAATCACCTAGTGTGCTTGCAATTAGAGATTTTGCTAAAAATGAAACAAATAAATTATGGTCTGAAGTTCTTAGATTTGAAAATCCACATACTTACTATGTAGATTTATCTGAAAATCTATGGGCATTAAAGCAATCACTTCTTCATAAATATACTAAATCATATGAAACTCAAGATTAATCATTATGCTCTGTTTTAGCATAATGTTGATGTATTTAAAACAGATCCAATTATTAGGCACAATCAAAAAAATATCCTATATTTTTAACTTTAAATATAGGATATTTTTTATGCTAACTAATAGTTACTTTCATCATTATAAATAGATTTTTTTAAAAAGCTATATTCTTCTTTTATTATATCTTTGAAATTTATTCTATTTACTGATAAGTATTCTTTAAAAATACATTGTCCATCATCTTCAATATCACTTGTTAACATTGGACATGAATCATAACATTCATGATACTCCTTAGAACTTGACCAAAATGGACACTTACCCATAAACTCACACCCTTTTTTTGTAAGAAATTGTTTCCATCAGACTCATTATATTATAAAATATAACAAAAATAAAGTTTTTTAGCATTTTTACATATTTTTATAATATTTTTCTTTTTTTCTTTCTATTTATAAAAATATCTTAATGTTCAAAGCTATATAAAATTAACATTTATATAACCTTTATCTAAACATAATGTAATTTTTTCAAATTAAAAACTCTCTATTTCTTCTATAAAAAAATAAAGCTATACTATTAAAAATTAATAGTATAGCTTAAACTTCTAATTATTTTTATTTACTGTTATATTTATGATTTCATTTTGGAATGCTTTCAACAATGCCTTTTCTAATACCTTTTGGTTATCAAAGTTTTCTATATCTTTGCATACTGCAAATACCTTATTAGTCTCACCTTTGAAATTCATATAAGTTAAAGTTACATTTGGTTTATCATACTCTACATCTATAACTTTTATCCCCCAAGATATCTGAGCAAAATCATCTTTTATATTTAATTGATTTAGTTCTTTTATCTTTTTTACTTCTTTACTTGGATCTGTAATTATTATTAATTCTTCTCCAACTTTATATTTTCCCATAACTTTTTCCTCCTTATACATGAGCTGCTTAATTATAAGTAGTTTTTGTATATAACGTTAATTAATTAACAAATATATATTATTTTTTATTATTTAATTTTTCTTATTATATCACATATTATATATAATAAAACAAAAAAGTGAAAAAACATTAATTTACTTTATGTTAGAAAATTTCTACATGTAATAAATTAATTTTTTTCACTTATAATAAAATTGTGTTCATATATAGTTACTTCTATAAACACTAGCTATTTTTATCAACTGCTATATTTATTATTTCATTTTGGAAAGCTTTTAATAATGCTTTTTCTAATACCTTTTCGTTATCAAAATTTGCTATATCTTTGCATATTGCAAATACTTTATTTCTTTCACCTTTAAAATTTATATATGTTAAAGTTACATTAGGCTTATTATATTCTACATCTACAATTTTTACGCCCCATGCTATTTGTGCAAAGTCCCCATCTATTTTTAAACAAGTTAACTCTTTTAATTTTTCCATCTCTTTATTAGGATCAGTAACTATTATTAATTCGTCTCCAACTTTATATTTTGCCATATCGTACTCCTCCTCTATAATAATATAATTTTTAAAATAGATTGTTAATAAATTAACAACTTGTCCTACTTATATTTTAACAGAATTTGATAAAGTATACAATAGGTAATTTACAAAATATTAATAATATAATATTTTTTATGAATATTTTCCGTATATTTCTTATTATTTAATAATTATTACTACCTATTTCATTATTAAGTAATAATAATAATTGACTTTTAATTATTATTATTATATACTTTTAATATATTACAATAAACGGAGGTGTTTACAATTAACGAAATAGCTTTAATTTTCAAAGAAAAAAAGCTTAAATTGACACCACAAAGATTAGCTGTATATAATTATTTATTAGGCACTGCATCACACCCATCTGCCGAAATTATATATAAAGCTATTCATGAGCAATATCCAACCATGAGTTTAGCTACTGTATATAAAACACTAAAAACTTTAGTAGATGTAGGACTTATCCAAGAAATTAATGTTGGGGAAGGAAATTTCAGATATGATAGAAATCCTAATTCACACCCACATATACAATGTTTAACTTGTGGAAGAATTGATGACTTTGAAGATTTAAACTTGGATTATATTAATCAATTAGCAGAAGATCATTCCAAGTTTACAGTTTGTTATAATAGAGTTTATTTTTATGGATACTGTAAAGATTGTCAACATTTAAAATAATAAAAAAATAAATTATAAATATACCCATTTTTATAATCTTAGATTATTAAAAATGGGTATATTTTTTATAAAGTTAGAATTAAAAAAATATTATGTACATATAATTTAATTGAGGTGATACATAATGAAATTATTAATAATCAAAAAAAAATTTATTCTAGCTTTAATAGTTGTAATAATTATATCTACAACTATTATTATAAACAAAAGCAATACTTTACAAACCATTGCTCCTATAGATTCAACTAAAAACATAGATACCGATTTGACTTGTGATGGTCAAAATGAACATATAGAATTTATTAAAAAAGATAATACTGTTGATTTAAACATTTCTCATAATAGTAATAACACTTATCTATCTACTAAAATTAATGACAATGTACTTTTTTCTTTAAATAACCATTGGTCACCCAAAATTTATTTATATGATCTTTCTAGAGATGTAAGTCCAGAAATAATTCTACAAGGTGTAAAAGAAAATAAAAGCATATGTTATATATTTTCTTGGAAAGATGGTGAATTTCAAAATCTATATTCAAGTGATAAAAATATATTTGGCATATTAGACTCTAAAAATAATAAAACGCCTCAATGTTTTTCATTGTCAGCATCCAAAGGAAATTCATCTTCAAGCAGTTTTATGATAATAAATAATGAAGTATTAGATACAACAAACGAGGCTTCTACTATTCCGTCACTAAACAACATAACTAATTTCATCAAATTAATAGAAACACCTTATGAATTAGATGATTTACCTGATATATTTTCCCCTAAAATAGATAGTAACGATTTAGCTACTTTATGGAATTTAGATAAGGAGAATCATTCATATTCTTTTCAAGATGCATTCTTTTATGATTACGATTGGGATTCTTATAGTAATGCTACATCTTTAAAATGGAGATTAACTTTTGAAAAAAATAAATTAAAGGGAGAAGAGGGAGATAAAAGTGAAGTTATTTTTTATCTAGATTCTACAATAGAGGACTCTAATTTTAAAATCATTTCAATAAAAAGGATTAAATAAAAAGGCCGCTAATGCGGCCTAAAAGGGGGATGGGGGGGGTGCTTAATAAAAAGGTATTTTTTATTAAGCTTTTGGAGAATATATTCTCCGTTACAGTAATATTATTAACAACAATTCCATTTGTTATACATAGTATTTTAAATATCTTTAAATGCACCATTTTTATACAAATCTATTATCTTATCTATAAAATTAACTTTTTCTGGATGAACAAACCCCCTTAAAGATATTAACATTTCTAAATTACTATCTTCTTCTTCAATTTCTTTTTTATGATGAGAATTTGATCTTTTATTTTTCTTCTCACTTATATTTTTTTCTTGAGTGTTTATGTCATTTGATTTATCTGTAAAATCATTCATAATATCATTTGATGTATTCATAAAGTCACTTGTAATATCATTCATTGTATTTATGTTATTATTTCCATTCATAGGATTCATGTTATTCATGTTCATATTGTTCATATTCATGTTTCTTTGATTTGCATTTCCGAAATTACCTAAATTTATTCCTGCCATATTTGCTAATGGTGCTAAATTAGCTAAATTTAAGCCATCTATATTCATAGATGCTAAAAGACTATTTATATCAAAATTTCCTCCTAACATCCCCATTAATTGAGCTGGATCTATTCCAAATGGATTGACATTATTATTTCTAAAATTATTGCTTCCCATATTATTATCAACTGGCTGTTTTTCCTTACGTTTATGTTTAGCCATCAAAATTCCTCCAATTATAATTCTCCTAATTTAATATATGTATAATACAGTAAATATGTTTATACTTTTACGCATTTTTTTGGAGGGCTTAAAATTAAGCCCTCCATCCACTATCTAGCAGCAGCAAACATTTCCTGAATTGTTATATCCTGAATTGAAGAAACATCCACCAAATAATATAAATAGTAAGATAATTAAATATGATGAATTACAATTTAGTAATCCTGATCCACATGCTATTAATAAGAATATAATTGGTGCAACACCACATCCTCCACCTAAGAAGCCAGATCCAGTATTATTGTTTGTGCAGCAAGGTGTACAACAGCAATCATTCATTTTCTTTTCACAGCAACATTTATTCTTCTTTTTAGACATATATATCTCTCCTTCCTAAAAATTCAGAATTCTAGCAACAACAATTGCCAGTAAAATTACCTAAACCTGATGTAAATGGGCTTATTCCAGCACCACCGCATCCTGCATTATTTCCACCCCATCCATTACAAAGGAATAGAATTACTAATAAGAATAGATATGCACTACAGTTTCCTAATAATCCGCTGCCAGTTGCATACCCTTTGTTGTTACAACAGCAATTGTTATTGCTGCAGCAGCACTCTTTCATTGGACGTCCACAACAACAACAACAACAATCATCATCGCATCTACAGCAATTATTATTATTCATATAACTATTATTTCCACCGCCTAAGAAGCCATTACCACCACAGCCACAATAGAATAATATTAATAAAATCCAAATCCAGCTACCTAATCCACAGCCGGTACCAAATCCACCATTTCCACAACCTGGGTTGAATCCTGGATTTCCTCCGATGTTATTTCCACAACAACAATTATTGCTAGTATCTGAATCACAACAATTATCATCACATGAATTTAAGCCATTTAGGATATCATTCATCTCCATATATATTCCTCCTTGGAAATTTTTTATTCTTGATACTATATACTATTCGCTCATATTTAATTTGACACTATTTTTAAAATAAAATAAAACTCCATCAAAAAATTAATTTTGATGGAGTTTTAACTCTTTTATTTATTAAATTTAAACGCTAGTTTTCAATATAAATACGTTATTAGAGTATATTTAATCAATATCTGTAGCAAACTCTAAAAAAAGCTTGTCAATTAACTCTTCTGTTCCTTTTTTATTTAAAGATGAATAAAAATATAATTTATCATCTTTTGTTAAATTTAATGTATCTCTTATTAGTTTTTCACTTTTTTTGAACTCTGAATTTTTAAGTTTATCACTTTTAGTTGCAACTACAACTACATCATATCCAAAATGCTTAGCCCACTCATACATCATTATATCATCACCAGTTGGTTTATGTCTTGAATCTACAAGACATACTATTCTTTTTAATTCTTCTCTATGAGATAAATACGTCTCTATAGTCTTTCCCCAAGTGTCTTTTTCACTTTTTGATACTTTGGCATATCCATATCCAGGTAAATCAACTAAATAAAAGTCATTATTTATTAAAAAGAAATTTATAAGTCTTGTCTTTCCTGGTGTTCCACTTACTTTAGCTAATTTTTTTCTATTAGTTAAAGAATTTATTAAAGAACTTTTTCCAACATTAGATCTTCCAACAAAAGCAACTTCATTTCTACTATCAATTGGGTATTGATGTGGTTTTACGGCTGAAATAATAAATTCTGATTGTTTAATTCTCATTAGTATCCTCTCCAATTAGCGCATTTTTTAATACCTCATTCACTTGACTTACAGGAATGATATTTAATTTATTTTTTATTGAATTCGGTATCTTTTCTATATCTTTCTCATTTTCTTTTGGAATTATTATAGTATCTATACCAGCTCTAAATGCTGCTAATGATTTTTCCTTTAATCCTCCTATAGGAAGTACTCTACCAGTTAAAGTTACTTCCCCTGTCATAGCAATATTATGCTTAACTTTCTTACCTGATAAAGCTGACACTAACGCTGTAACCATTGTTACTCCAGCAGACGGTCCATCTTTAGGAACTGCACCTTCTGGTGCATGTATATGAATATCTTTATTTTTATAGAAGTTTTCTTCTATTTGAAATTTATCTGCGTTCGCTCTAACATAACTATAAGCAGCTTTTGCAGATTCTTTCATTACATCACCTAATTTCCCTGTAAGTTCTAGCTTTCCGCTTCCCTTCATAGCCATTACTTCTACCGGTAATGTATCTCCACCATATGCTGTCCATGCCATACCTGTAACTACACCGATTTTATCTTCTTTATCTATCTTATCAAATTCATACTTTCTTTTACCTAAAAGCTTTTGTACCTTGCTTTTATCAATTGTAATCTTTGATAGATCTTCACTTAACATTTCTGCTAAAGCTTTTCTTATAATAGAATTTAAATTTCTTGTAAGTCCACGAACTCCTGATTCTCTAGTATATCCTTCTATTATTTCATTAATTGCCTCATCTTTAAGTTCTACCTTATCAGAATTAATTCCCATTTCCTCAAGCACTTTTAGTATTAAGTGATTTTTAGCTATATTGAATTTTTCCTCATAAGTGTATCCAGATACCTCTATTATTTCCATTCTGTCTAATAAAGCTCTTGGTATAGTTTCTAAAGAATTAGCTGTAGCTATAAACATTACTTTTGATAAATCCATATCAAGTTCTAAATAATTATCTCTAAAAGTCTTATTTTGTTCACTATCTAATACTTCTAAAAGCGCGTCAGATGGTTCTCCCTTATAACTTGAACTAATTTTATCAATTTCATCAAATAATATTAAAGGATTCATAGTTTTAGCTTCTTTTAATGCATAAGCTATTCTTCCTGGTATAGCTCCAACATAGGTTTTTCTATGTCCTCTAATTTCAGCTTCATCTTTCATTCCGCCAAGAGATATTCTTGAATATTTTCTATTAGTAGAATGTGCTATTGACTTAGCTATTGAAGTTTTTCCTACTCCAGGAGGGCCAACTAAACATAAAATAGGTCCTTTAGAATTTTTACTTATTTGTTTTACTGCTAGATATTCTATAATTCTATCTTTAACATCTTCTAATCCATAATGTTCATTGTTTAATACTTCTCTGGCTTTTATTATGTCTATGTTTTCCTTAGTTTGCTTATTCCAAGGTATGTTAAATACCCAATCTAAATATGACTTTATCAAATTTCCTTCTGAAGAAGATGAAGAAGTACTTTTAAGTCTACTTAATTCATACTGAGCCTTTTCTTTAACTTGCTTTGGAAGTTTTGTTTTATTAAGTAAAGTTTCGTACTTATCTATTTCTTTCTTTTCTTCATCATCCATTCCTAATTCTTCTTGAATTGCTTTTAATTGCTCTCTAAGGTAAAATTGCTTTTGTTCTTCATCAATATGTTTCTTAACTTTTTTTGAAAGCTTATTTTGAATTTTTAATATATCTGTTTCAATTTTAACTCTAGTTAATACCAGCTCTATTCTTTTCTTAATATCTATTGTTTCTAATACTTCTTGCTTTACATCATCTTCAGTAACAGAGTAAGATGCTATTATGTCAACAAACCCACTAGGATCCTCTAAAGGTTCTGTTGATCTTATAATATCTGCATAGTTATCATCCGATAGCTTCAGCAAATCAATAAACTCTTCGTCTAAAAGTTTTATATAAGCTTCTAATTCTTTATTAACCTCTATTTCCTGTTCTATAATTTCTATAGAACCTTCAATATATTCATTATCATTCGCCACATATTCAACTATTTTTCCTCTTTTTACACCTTCAACAAGTACTCTAATTGTATTGTCAGACATTTTAAGAATTTGTTTTATTTTACAAAGTGTTCCTATATCATATATATCTGCTCTCTCTGGATCCTCTATTTCAGGATCTTTTTGAGTAACGAGAAAAATTTCTTCATTATTTAACATAGCTTCTTCAACTGCTGCTACTGATCTTTTTCTTCCAACATCAAAATGTGCTACTATATTTGGAAAAATAGTTAACCCTCTTAAAGGTATCAGCGGAAGTGTATATAAATTTTGTGTCATTCAAACGCCCCTCCATCTTAATTACTTCATTTAGTATACACATATTAAGTGTATATTTCAATAAATATACATAATTTAGGATTAGTCTAAATTATAAACTTGTTACAACTAATCTTAAATATTATTATTATAAATTATTATCAAAAGTTTTTCTAGCTTTTGCTGTTATTTCGTTTTTATAATTAAATTCTGCAATATCCTTGTATGATAAATTCATTTTTTTATTACGTCAATACTAATTCATTTTCAAATATCTATATAAGAACAAAAATACTGATATCTAAATAGATATCAGTATTAAGATTAAGCTGATTCAATATCTTTTTTAACTCTATTTGATGCTAAAGTTCCCCTTGTTTTACCTTCCGGTAATCTTTCTACTTGAGGATTTTCTTTGTTTTTAATGCATTCTTCAGTTATAGTAACTTTCGTTATTTGTTCATCCGAAGGTATTTCATACATTATTTCTGTCATCATTTCTTCTATGATGGCTCTTAACCCTCTTGCACCAGTCTTTCTATCTATAGCTTCTTCTGCAATAGATGTTAGTGCTTCATTGTTAAACTCAAGTTCAACATCATCTAATTCAAATAGCTTCTTGTATTGTTTTACAAGAGCATTTTTCGGTTTAGTTAAGATGTTTATTAAAGCATCTTTATCTAATGATTCTAAAGTGACTAATATTGGAAGTCTTCCAACAAATTCAGGGATTAATCCAAACTTAAGTAAATCTCCTGGCATTATTTCTTTTAGAAGTTTACCAATGTCCTTTTCATGTTTACCTTGAATTTCAGCACCAAATCCCATAGAACTTTTTCTTGTTCTATTTTCTATTATTTTATCAACGCCATCAAAAGCACCACCACAAATAAATAATATGTTAGATGTATTTATTTGAATAAATTCTTGATGTGGATGCTTTCTTCCACCTTGAGGTGGTACTGAAGCAACTGTTCCTTCTAATATCTTTAGTAATGCTTGTTGAACACCTTCGCCAGATACATCTCTAGTTATTGAAGGATTTTCAGATTTTCTTGCAATTTTATCTATTTCATCTATATAGATAATTCCTCTTTCTGCTCTTTCAACATCATAATCAGCATTTTGTATTAATTTAAGAAGAATATTTTCAACATCTTCTCCAACATATCCAGCTTCTGTTAATGTTGTAGCATCAGCTATTGCAAATGGAACATTTAAAACTTTAGCAAGTGTTTGAGCAAGTAACGTTTTACCAGAACCTGTTGGTCCTAACAATAGAATGTTACTCTTTGACAATTCTACATCTGAATCTTGCTTATTAGTATTAATTCTTTTGTAATGATTGTAAACAGCTACTGATAATGACTTTTTAGCTCTTTCTTGACCAATTACATAAGAATCTAAATATTGTTTTATTTCATTAGGTTTAGGTACACTTTTGGTATCAAATTCCACAGTTTCTTCAAATTCATCTGCTATAATTTCTGAACATAAATCTATACATTCATCACAAATATATACTCCTGGACCTGCTATTAATCTTTTTACTTGGTCTTGAGTTTTACCACAAAATGAACACTTCAACTGTTTCTTTTCATCATATTTAGCCATATATTCACCTCACTTAGTACAATAAATAAATTACACTCTTATTTATCTTTTCCAGTTTCGTTCTTAGTTATTACTTTATCTACTAAACCATATGTCTTAGCTTCATCTGCTGTCATAAAGTTATCTCTTTCAACATCTGCTTCAATTACTTCTAAAGGTTGATCTGTATTTTCACTTAAAATCTTATTTAAAGATTCTTTGATTTTTAATATTCTATTAGCATGTATTTGAATATCTGTTGCTTGACCTTGAAATCCACCAAGTGGTTGATGAATCATTATTTCTGCATTTGGTAAAGCATATCTTTTGCCTTTAGCACCACTTGATAATAAAAATGCTCCCATAGAAGCAGCCATACCTACACATATAGTAGAAACATCTGGCTTTATATATTGCATAGTATCGTATATAGCCATACCAGCAGTTATTGAACCTCCAGGACTATTTATATATATAGATATATCCTTATCTGGATCTTCACTTTCTAAAAATAATAATTGTGAAACTATTAAATTAGAAGAATCATCATTTACTTCACCACTTAACATAATTATTCTTTCTTTTAACAATCTAGAAAATATATCGTAAGAACGTTCTCCTCTACTTGTTTGTTCTACAACCATTGGAACTAAACTCATATAATTCCCTCCTTTTTCATATAACAACATTTGAAATTGATTCTTATATAAATTATATAAAAAAATACCCAAAATGTTAATCTTAAATTTGAAATAATTGCCAGAAATACTTCTGGCAATTATTTTTCAAACTATAAAATTGTATAATATCTATTATTTACAAGATTCTTTTATTAATTTAAGAGTATTTTCTATAATTATATCTTTTTGAATCATACCTTTTTGAGCTTTTAATAAAATGTTAGCCATCTTTTTAGGATCCTTAGGTCCATACATTCTACCTAACTCTAATGCTTTTTCATTTAATTGTTCATCAGTTGCTTTTACATCTTCAGATTTAGCTATTGCTTCAAGAATTATGTCAGCTTTAACTTTTCTTTCAGCATTTTCTTTCATGAATTCTCTCATTTTTTCAATTGTATTTCCAGTGAATTCCATATATTGATCTAAGCTTAATCCTTGATATTGTAATCTTGATTCAAGATCCTTCATCATAGAATCTATTTCTTTTGTTAACATTACTTCTGGAAGATCTATTTTTGAAGTTTCAATTATTGAAGTTATAACAGCTTCTTCAAATTCTCTTTCAGCTCTTGCATCATTAGATTCTTCTAATCTTTTCTTTATATTTTCTTTTAATTCTGCTAATGTATCAAATTCAGATACTTCCTTAGCAAATTCATCATCTAATTCTGGTAATTCTTTAACTTTGATTCCTTTTACTGTTACTTCAAACATTGCTGGCTTAGCATTTAATTCTTCTTTACCATAGTTTTCAGGGAAAGTAACATTAACTTCCTTCTTATCTCCTATAGATAAACCTATTAATTGTTGTTCAAAGTTATCAATGAATGTACCTGATCCTATTTCTAATGGGTAATCAGTACCTTCTCCACCTTCAAATGCTTCACCATCTACGAATCCTTTGAAGTCGATTATAGCTATGTTTCCATCAGCTACTGTTCCTTCTTCTTTAGTTTCAATTCTTGCATTTTTAGATTGCATTTCTTTTACTTGTTTTTCAACTTCTTCTTCAGATACTTCATATGAAGGTTTTTTAATATCTAAACCTTTATATTCTCCTACTTCTACTTCAGGATATGTAGTAACTGTTGCTGTATAAACAAGTTCTTTACCTTCTCCAATTTCAACAATATCAACCTTTGGATAATCAACTGGTCTGATATCTTCAGCCTTTAATGCTTCATTATAACTTTCATCTATAGCTATATTAACAGCATCATCATAAAAAATTTCAATGCCATACATTTTCTTTAGTATTGCCATTGGAACTTTTCCTTTTCTGAATCCTGGCACATTGTATCTACCTTTGTTTTTATTATATGCTTTAGTTAATGCGGCATCAAATTTTTCTGCTTCAACTTTTATTTCTAATTTAACCACATTTGTTTCTATCTTTTCAACTTTAGCTTCCATCTTATTAATTCCTCCTAAAATAGTATACATCTAATTTAACTAGGTTATTATACCATAAATCCCTGTTTCTTATCAAATTATTTATATAAATATTACTGTTTAGCAATATTGCAATTTACATCTATGTAATAAATATTACCATCTACAGTAATTTTTATTCCTTTTTCTTCACGTTCAAGAATTTCTATTTTTGCTCCAGCTAAATCCCACTTTATTACATCACTATTATTACTTATATTTGTTATCCATAAATATTGTTTTATTGCTGCTGTTCCAAAATAAGGTCTATTACTAACAAAAACTATATTATCATCATTAACAAACTTGGGATTATAATTCCATAAATATTGTGGATTACTCATAATAGTTGATTCTCTTGTGAATACGTCACCCTTTGATGATTTATATTCTTCTTTTGATATAATCTGAGAAGTCCCATCTACATTATATAAAGTAATTGTTTGATCATTTTCCAATATCAATATTTTTTTTCCAGATTGACTGATATCATATACCAATGCCTTATCACTAGACTCTATATTTGTAAATTTTATATCTTCATTTTCTTTAATATATATAGCTTTAACTTTTTGCCCATTTTTTAAAGTTATTTCAAAAGATTCTTCTTCAGATTTAGGAAGTTCTGGTTCTTTTTCTACTTGGTCAATCCCTTGCTCCGATAAAATCTCATCATTCTTTTGAATTGAATCACTATCTATCCATGCCTGTATCTTTTGTTTTACATTTGAATAATCTGTAGTGTTACCTAACACTTTAATCATTGATATAATAACCACTAAACTAATTATTATAAATATTATTAAAAAATTTCTTTTTCTTCTTTTCATGCGTTTTTCATATTCTCTACTAAAAATACTTGGTTTAGCCAAAACTTTCCCTCCAAAATACATATATTATAACCAACCAAATTAATTATATATTATTATTTCTTTTAAATCTATATCTTAATTTATATTTAATATTTTCTTTATAATTTATGCTTACTGCACTTTTTACTTTTACACCCAGTACATTTATTACAATCAACAGATTGGTTATTCTTAGTACAACATCCACCACATTTTAAAAGACCTAATTCTTTAAGTTCTTCCATTGATAAATTGCATACATTTTCTGAATACTCCTCATAATCTGGAGTACCCTTTAATAATTCTTCTTTTTTTATTTCTATCATATTTTTTAATTCTCCTACTATATTTTTTGTTTATTCACATCTCCTTATGATTTGTTATTAAAATGAATTTTATGAAAAATATTGTTTTAGTAACCCTAAATAATGTATAATTACTTTATACTCAATTACATAATATTACTTTATTTATCATATTGTAATATAAAACCTTCTTCAAAATCCCATGTTGTTCATTTAGTTATTTTTTAGATGGACATAATATTTAGTCTGCATTTTAATTATGCAGACTTTTTTAGAATAAACTTATTATAATATATATATCATATATTTCTACATTAATATATAAAAATTGGAGTGATTAAATTGATATTTGATAGCCATATTCATACAATATTTTCATCTGACAGTGATATGAAAATATCTGATGCTATATCAAAAGCAAATGAATTAAATATAGGACTTACACTAACTGAACATTTAGATCAAGATTATCCTGATAAAGATCTGTTCAAATTAGATATTCCTAATTACTTTGATAATTATTCAGAATATAAAAATAATAATTTACTTTTAGGCATAGAATTAGGCTTAACTCTTCCTTCATTTAATACAATAAACGAAAAAGCAAAAAATTTTAATTATGATTTTGTACTAGGATCAGTACATGCTGTTTATGATGAAGATATTTACGTTGACTATTGTAAAAGAGATGATCTTACTAAAAAAGAATTCTTTCATAACTATCTTGAATTCATGCTAAACGTAATAAATAAATATGATTGTTTTGATTCATTAGCACATTTTGACTATCCTTGCAGATATACTAAGTTTGAAAACAATGAAATTGCTTTATGCGATCATGGTGAAATACTTGATAAAATATTTAAAACATTAATTTCTAAAGGAAAAGTACTAGAGATAAATACTCGAAGACTTGATACTAATGAAACATTTCATAATATGATAGATATTTACAATAGATATAAAGAACTTGGTGGTAAATATATAACCCTTGGTTCAGATGCTCATAATGTTAATGACATAGCCACTAATTTCAAAAATGCACTTTCGCTAACAGAAATACTAGGTCTAAAACCCATTTATTTCAAAAATAGAAAACCTGAATTTTTTTAAAATAATTAGACTAAAAAACTCCAATATAGTTTGTTTAATGTAAACTTAAATAAAATATCTGTTTTTATAGATGTTAATATGTGAATAAGTGAAGTGGCAATTAACTTTACTCATTCACATATTAACATCTTATTAAAACAAATCCTAAATAAAGATTATATTAACTTTTAGTATTCTTTTATTGCTTTTCTTTCACCTTTAAAATTATTAATCCTTTCACTTCTTTTTTTTAATTCATTTTTTATATTTTCTAAAGGTATATTAAGCTCAGCCATTAATACAAGTATATGATAAGTTAAATCACATATTTCATTTACTTGTTCCTCTTTATTGCTTTCCTTACTGCTTATTATAACCTCTGTGCACTCTTCTCCAACCTTTTTTAAAATTTTATTTATTCCTTGCGTAAAGAGATAATTAGTATACGATCTATTTTCTCCACTAATTTTTCTTTCTAAAATTGTACTATATAAATTTTTTATCTCATTTTCCATAAAAACCACTCCAATTCTATATTAAAAATCTCTATAAAAACAACTTTTGTTTCCAGTATGACATGCTGCTCCCTTTTGATTTACAGTAATTAAAATAGTGTCATTATCACAATCTATTTTTATTTCCTTTATATATTGAAAATTCCCTGATGTAGCCCCTTTATTCCAAAGTTTCTTTCTACTTCTACTATAAAACCAAGTAGTATCCCCTTCTAAAGTTTTCTTCAAACTTTCTTTTGACATATATCCTAACATTAATACTTCTTTACTTTTATAATCTTGAATTACAGCCGGAATCAGACCATTCCCTTTATCAAAATCAACAATATTTATGCGCTCCTCAATATTCATATAAACCTCTCTAATATATTAAAAATTAGCTTTGTTTTAAATTTAAATTCTTTATACTCTAATGGGTATTTTTTTATTAATCAAATATTTCTTCACATCTTTAACTGTTAATTCACCATAATGAAACAGCGATGCTGCTAATGCTGCATCAGAAATATTATTTTTAAACACCTCATAAAAATCTTCTAAACATCCACATCCGCCTGAAGCTATAACAGGTACACTGGTTATATTGCTTACTGCTTTTGTTAATTCTAAATCAAAACCATTTTTAGTACCATCAGCATCCATTGATGTTAATAAAATTTCTCCTGCACCAAGTTTTGTTACTTCTTCAACCCATGATAATAAATCAATACCTGTATCTATTCTTCCTCCATTAACAACCACATTCCAGCCTGAATTATCCATTCTTTTTTTACCATCGATAGCTAGTACAATGCATTGATTTCCAAAATAAAATGCACTTTCTTTTATTAAATTTTTATTCTTAACAGCTGCTGAATTTAAACTGACTTTGTCTGCTCCAGCTCTTAATATAGCTTTTATATCTTCTAATGAGCTTAATCCGCCTCCAACAGTAAATGGAATAAAAATTTGCTCAGCTACCTCTTCTACTACTTTAAGCATTATTCCACGTTTTTCATGAGTAGCTGTTATGTCTAGGAATACTAATTCATCTGCTCCCTGATCATTATAATGTTTTGCAAGCTCTACTGGATTTCCTACATCAATTAATCCTTTAAAATTTATACCTTTTACTACTCTTCCATCCCTTACATCTAAACAAGGAATTATCCGCTTAGTATGCATGTACTCACCCCCTTTTTAATAAATAATTAAATTATAATTATCTTGTTATATCTATTGCTTCCTTTAATGATAAGCTACCCGAATATATGGCTTTTCCTGTTATTGCCCCATAAACATCAATTTTTTTTAATTCTTTAATATTTTCAATATCTTTTATTCCACCAGATGCTGTTATATCTATATTTACAAGTTTTTTCAATTCAATAAGCATATCAACATTAGGACCCTCTAATGTTCCATCTTTACTTATGTCTGTAACTATTATATTTTTTACACCTAGGGTCTCCATATTTTTTGCAAAATCTAAATAATTAAGTTTGCTTTCTACAAGCCATCCTCTTCCATAAACATATCCATTTTTGCAATCTATACCAACTGAAATTTTTTCTCTATAACACTCAATAGCTTTTTTTAAAAGTTCTTCATCTTCTATAGCTATGGTTCCAAGAATAACTCTAGAAACACCATTTTCTATTAGTTTTTCTATAGTTTTAAAGTTTCTAATTCCTCCACCAACTTCTATAGGAATAGTCAATGTTTTGGCTAGTTTTAATATTATCTTCTCATTAACGCAATATCCAGATTTAGCACCATCTAAATCAACTAAATGAAGATAATCCGCACCTAAACATTCAAATTCTTTTGCTATATTAAAGATATCATTTGCAACTACTTCTTTTTTATTATAGTCACCTTGATAAAGTCTCACTGCTTGACCATCTATTATATCTATTGCAGGTAATATTATCACTTAATCAACTCCCCAAAGTTTTTTAATAACCTAAGTCCTACATCTCCACTCTTTTCCGGATGAAACTGTGCACCTATAATATTTTTATGTCTAACAATTCCAGGAATTTCATTAATTCCATATTCAGAATAAGCAATTAAATCCTCTTCATCATATCCTTGTGCACAATATGAATGGACATAATATACAAAATCACCTTCTTCAACACATTTACAAAGTTCATCTTTTTTATTATAAATAAGATTATTCCAACCTATATGAGGTATCTTTACATTATTATTTTTATCTTCTTTCAATTTAACAATATTACCTTTTAAAAGTCCTAATCCTTCTTCTTCATACCTCTCAAATCCTTTTTCAAAAAGAAGTTGCATTCCAAGGCATATTCCAAGGAGCGGTTTTCCATTTTCAGCTTCTTTTTTTATTATAGTATCTAAAGACTTTTCTTTTATATTGCACATTGCATCTTTAAATGCTCCAACTCCTGGTAATATAATTCCTTTAGAATTTTCAATTTCATTCTTATTACTTGATATTTTATTTTCTATTTCAAGGTTATTTAATGCATTACTTATACTTTTCAAATTTCCCATTCCATAATCGATTATAACTATCATGTAATTTTTAGCCCCCTTAAATTACAATATTCCCTTTGTAGATGGTACTTTATTTAATTCATTTCTTTCTTTTGCCTCTCTTAAAGCTCTTCCAAGTCCTTTAAATAAAGCCTCTATTTTATGATGATCATTTTTTCCATATAAAATTTTACAATGTAATGTTATTTCTGAATTTAATGCAAAAGCTCTAAAAAATTCCTCAACCATTTCAGTAGATAATCCCCCTACTTTTTCTCTAGTAAATTCACAATCAAATACTAAAAAACCTCTACCACTTATATCTAAAGATACTAACGACAACACCTCATCCATAGGCAGAAAAAAAGTTCCATATCTATTTATTCCTTTCTTGTCTCCTATGGCTTCTTTAAATGCTTTACCCAAAATTATTCCAATATCTTCAACACTATGATGATCACACACATTTAAATCCCCATCACAAGATAAATAAACATCCATATTACTATGAAATGAAAATAATTCTAACATATGATCTAAAAAACCAATTCCAGTATGAATTTTATTTAATCCATTTCCATCTAAATTAATATCTATTTTCACCTTAGTTTCACTAGTATTTCTTTCTATTTTAGCTATTCTATTTTGCATATTGTTCTACAACTTGATATATAAAAATTTCTCTTAATACATTTACTAGTTTTCTATTTTCTAACTGTGAACCTACTGTTATTCTAAATGTATCATCAGAAAAATTTCTAATTAATATCCCTTTCTCATTTAATCCATTTAATAAGGCATACTTATGTGATGTTCTTCCAAATATAAAGTTACCTTTGGATGGATAAAACTTTATCTCCATTGAAGCATCCTTCTCTATAGATTTAAGTTGAAGTAATAATTTTTCTCTATGAGCAATAATTACTTTAGAATTTTCTATAACTCTATCTGGATATTTCAATGCAGTTAATACCATAGCTTGAGAGTACGAATTAACTGTATATGGTATCTTTTTTTTACTTAATTTTTCTAATATGTTTTTATTAGATATTAAAAATCCTACCCTTAAAGCAGCTAAACCCCATGCTTTTGAAAGTGTTCTTGTAACAATTAAATTTTTATATTCATTTATATATGAAATCATACTTTCTCCATTAAATTCATAATAAGCTTCATCTACCAGTATTGGAATATTGGGAAATCTTTTTAATAATTTGATAATATCATTATTACTTAATGATAGACCTGTTGGATTATTGGGATTTGAAAATATAATCAAATCTACATTTTCCCTTTCCCCCAATTTAATAAATTCATCTAAATTAAATACTATATTTTCACCTAGTTTATACTTAACTATTTTTCCTCCAAATAAGTCAGTATAAAAATCATACATTGTAAAATCAGGATCTAATGTGAGTACTTTCTTACCATAACCTATATAACGGCTTATAACTAATTGAATCACTTCATCAGATCCATTTCCAACTATAATATTTTCACTTTGTGTTCCAGCATACTCAGCATATAGATTTCTTATTTCAAGCATATTATTTTCAGGATATCTGTGAAGCTCTATAGTAGATAAATTACTTTTCATTTCTATCATTATATTATTATCCATGTCTATATAACTTTCATTGCTATTTAATCTTATTTGGTATTCTTGATCTATATCTATATATTGATTCATTTATACAAGCCTCACTTTCACTGAATTTGCATGAGCAGTTAATCCTTCTTTATTAGCTAATGTTATTATTTTTTCTCCATTTTCTAAAATAGCTTTTTGAGAATAATATAAGAAAGATGATTTTTTAATAAAACTATCTACAGATAATGGTGAAAAGAATCTAGCTGTTCCACTAGTTGGTAGTACATGATTGGTTCCTCCAAAATAATCTCCTATTGGTTCTGGTGAATATCTTCCTAAAAATACGGAACCAGCATTTCTTACCTTCCCTAAATACTCCATTGGATTATCAACCATGAGCTCTAAATGCTCTGGAGCCACAAGATTTGATATATCTATGCATTCATCTATATCTTTACATATTAGAGCTTTACCAAACTTCTTAAGAGAATCTCTTATTATATCTTTTCTTGTAAGATTTTTAATTTGTAATTCTAATTGTTTTTCTACTTCATCATATAGTCTTTTTGAAGTTGTAACTAATATAGATGAAGCTAATTTATCATGTTCTGCTTGAGACATTAAGTCAGCAGCTATAAAACTTGGATTTGAGTTTTCATCTGCTATAATCAAAATTTCACTAGGCCCTGCAATCATATCTATATCCACAGTTCCAAATACTAATTTTTTAGCAAGTGCAACAAATATATTTCCTGGACCAACTATCTTATCTACTTTTTTTATACTTTCTGTACCATAAGCTAGCGCACCAATAGCTTGTGCCCCACCAACTTTATATATTTTATCTACCTTTGCTATACTTGCTGCAACTCCTATATATGGATTTATCTCCCCATCCTTATCAGGTGGAGTTACCATTATAATCTCATCAACTCCAGCTACTTTTGCAGGTATAACATTCATCAATACCGAAGAAGGATACGCTGCTGTTCCACCAGGAACATATACGCCAACTCTCTCTAATGGAATAACTCTTTGCCCTAAATAAACCCCTTTATCTTTAGCCATAATAAATCCATTTGTTTTTTGCTTTTTATGATAATCTTCAATATTTACTTTGGCCTCTTGTAGTGCTTGAATAAATTCTTTTTCAACACAATCAAAACATTTTTCTATTTCTTCACTTTTAACCTCTAATTTTTTTAGTTTAACTTTATCAAATTCATTAGTAAATTTAAATAACGCCTTGTCTCCAAATCTCTTAACTTCTGATAGTATAGTGCTTACATTAAACATAACATCATTTTGTATTGAACCTTCTCTTTGATTTAATTCTTTAATTAATTCACCCTTATTTGCTTCATTAACTTCCATTAAATTTAACAATTGAATCGCCCCCAATTTACTATTGTTAATTATTATATTGTCTTTTAGCATATATAACTTATCAGATTACATCTCTTACTCTATGAAGAAATTCCCTTATTTCATTTTGTTTCATTTTAAAACTAGCTTTGTTTACTATAAGCCTTGCACTTATATCAAATATATTATCCAAAACAATAAGTCCATTTTCTTTTAAAGTAGTTCCAGTCTCCATAATATCTACAATCCCATCACATAGCCCTAGTATTGGTGCAAGCTCTACTGACCCCTCTATTTTTATCACTTCTACATCCATTTGTTTCTTTTTAAAATACTCTTTTGCAACATTTGGATATTTACTTCCTATTTTTATATGTCCAGTCTTTTTAAAAACATCATTTTCAGGCAATGACGCTACTATAAATTTGCATTTTCCAATCCCTAAATCTAATACTTCATAACAATTATCTCCACTTTCCAAGATAGTGTCTTTTCCAACAACTCCAACATCAGCAACACCATGTTCTACATATGTTATTGAATCTGCTCCCTTAACTAAGAAATACTTAATATCTCCATTCCTATCATTAAAAACTAATTTTCTTCCTTTATTTTTTAATTCACCTGGATCAAAATTGGCTTTTTCTAATATTTTTATACTTTCTTCTTCTAATCTCCCCTTCGTAAGTGCAATACTTATTGCCATATTTATCTTCCCCCATATTTAACTATTTTAAATTCACTTAGCTCTTCATCATGAAATAATTCCACTACTTTTCCCTGTTTTCGCAGTTCCTCACTTTTCTTTATAGCTTGTACTACATCTTTGTTACCATAAAAAAAATTATAAATGTCTCTATTTTTCTCCATTATCTCATTATTATCTATATTTTTTATCACTACTAAATCAACATCAATTGAAAACCCTATTGCTGGCAGATCAGTGCCATAAGATTTTATTAATTTATTATATCTACCACCCGCTAATATACTATCTCCAATGTCTTCCCCATACCCCCTAAAAATTATTCCTGTATAATAATTAAGTTTAGGTACCATCCCTAAATCAAAGGTTATATTTTCTTTATATCCTAGTTCTTCTAATTGAATATATAACTCTTCTAAATAACTTATACTTTTTAAAAGTGCATTATTAAAGGCTAATTTTTTTCCTTCTTCAAGCACTTTTCTATCACCAAACATCCAAGGTAATTTATTGAAAAATTTTCTATACTCTTCTTTTATATCTAGTCTTTTTAGAAAGTCTTCTAAATTTTTTAAATTTTTTCCTTCTATCAATTTAGCTATCTTTTCTTTATTCTCCTTACTGATATTTAAATCGTTAAATGCAGAATTAAAAAATTCTATATTACCTATTTCTAATTTAAAATTCTTTAGCCCTAATTTTTTTAATGACTCTAATGCTAACACCAATATTTCTAAATCCTTATCAATACCATTAATCCCCACTAACTCAATACCACAATCAGTATATTCATTTCTTCTACCACCTAAACTCTCATGAACTCTAAAAACATTTGATATATATCTAATTCTTATAGGTAAAGCTTCACCTTTTAATTTAGTAGAAACTAATCTTGCTATTGGTATTGTCATATCTGGTCTTAAAACAAGTATTCTTCCCTTATTATCAAAAAACTTATACATCTCTTCTTCTTTTAAGCTTTCTGGATAATAATTAAATGTTTCATAAAATTCTAATGTTGGTGTTATTACTTCTCTGTATCCCCAATTACTAAATAAATCATCTATGTTTTTTTCTAGGTGCCTTTTTATTTCACATTCATTTAAGACAAGATCTCTTGTCCCTTCTGGAAGCATATTTCTTTTATTCATTACTCCACCCCACTTATTGCTTTTACTTTAACGCGTTAAATCGATATTGTAATTAATAATACTGTATATTTTTGTTAATGTCAATATTAACCATAGATTTTATTAACATTTATTTTATCATATTAACTATAATTTGTTAATTCGATATTTTTATTGTTTTATAATTAATATATTAATAATATATTTTCAATAACCGTAAGTAGGATGGAATATTTATTGAATAAAAAATATTTTAATTAATATAATAATTAATCTATCAATATTAATATAGGAGATGTTTGTATGAATATTTTTATTTTAATTTGTAATATTTGTATACCACTAATAATGATTTGGATAGGGATACTATATAGATATAATTCATCTAAAAAGATAAATAAAACTTTGGATTTAATTGCACCTATAGCAATGTTATTTTCAGGTATTTCTCATGACAAGAAATGTTCTAATAATAAAAATATATTAATATCAGTTAATAAAAAGTGTAGTTTAATATGGAGTATTTCTGGATTTTCTACATTATTTATTTGTTTGATATTATTAATATTAAATAAATCTGATATTAATAATATAAGTATTATATTATTAGAGATTGAATGTTTTATTTTTGTAATTATATATTTGACTGTAGAACATTTATTAAAAACTAAATTTTATAAAAAAAATTAATCAGCGAGCTTAATAATAGACCATTTAATTGGTTCTGGTGCAAAGATTATTGAAAGACAGAACTATTAAATTTACTGTTAAATTATTTTCATGAGATGGATATGATGCATGTGAATTTTTATTGCGTGAGTATTTACTGATAGAAATGCGTAATCAAAAATTATTTAAACCAGATTATTTTACAGAAATTATTCAAAAAAAGAATTAATATTTAAATTATTGGTGCTATTAAATAATTATTTATTTTTTCAATTTAAGCGGTCTCCGAATTGACAAATTTTAATCTTGGATCTATGT
This sequence comes from Clostridium aquiflavi, assembly GCF_031344075.1. Classification (NCBI taxonomy): domain Bacteria; kingdom Bacillati; phylum Bacillota; class Clostridia; order Eubacteriales; family Clostridiaceae; genus Clostridium; species Clostridium aquiflavi. The sequence goes on along the minus strand of NZ_JAVJAN010000022.1, from coordinate 11,777 downwards.
CAATATAGTAGACATAGATCCATATATTTTAGTATAAGTACCCAGTTACATTAAAAATTTTCTTATAATAATTAAAGTAAAGATTCCCATCTACGAGCTTCATACTATAATATAAATTTATTTTTAAAGCCCACATTCATCAATTTTTTGTATTGCTTCTTTATCTAATCTATGAATTATCCACTCATTCATTTGCTTAGCACCTATGCTTTCATAAAAGTTAAGAGATGATTCATTCCAATCTAAACAAACCCACTCCATTCTCTCACATTTTTCTTCCTTAGCTATATGTACTAGAGTTTCAAATGCTTCTTTTCCAATGCCGTTTCCTCTATATTCAGGATCTATGTAAATATCCTCTAAATATAATCCTGCTCTTCCTATAAATGTTGAAAAATTAAAGAAGTATATTATATACCCTATAACTTTATTATTAAATTCTATAATCAAAGCATGTGCCCTGTTATTTTCAAAAATTGATTCTCTAAGTGTTTCTTCAGTAGCAACAACTTCATCTAGCATCTTTTCATATACTGCTATTTTTTTAATAAATTCTAATATAGCCGGTATATCTTCTTCTGTGGTTTTCTTAAATTTAAGCCCTTTTATTTTTGTTTCTATATATCCCATATTTTACCCCCCTAATAAATTCATATTTATTTTATTATACCAAAAATAAACATCTAAAGGATACGCCTCCAGATGTTTTTAAGTTAATCATATTTAAATATTTGTTGATAAAAACAGAACCAAATATTAATAAATAATAACCTCCATTTCATCAATAGCTTTTCTTACAAGTTCATTTATATTTAGTCTCTTTTCTTCTTCTCTTATTGAATCAACTCTTGGTTTTGTTTTTGGATGTTTAGGCACAAAAATAGTGCAACAATCTTCATAAGGTAATATTGATGTTTCATATGTTTCAATCTTTCTTGCTATATCCATTATATCTGTTTTATCCATAGCTATTAATGGTCTAAAAACAGGTCTATCTGCACAATCATTACTTACTATAAGACCTTCCATTGTTTGACTTGCAACTTGACCTATACTTTCTCCAGATGTTACTGATTGAATTCCTTTTTCCTCTGCTATTTTACAAGCAACTCTCATCATAAATCTTCTCATTATTATAGTAAGTTCATCTTCTCTACACTTCTCTAAAATTTCCATTTGTATTTCAGTAAATGGAACAACATATAAATTTATCTTTTCAGTATATGAAGCTAAGATTTTTGCTAGCTCTTTAACCTTATCTTTAGCTCTTTCTGATGTATATGGATGACTATGATAGTAAACACAATTTAATTCTACACCTCTTTTAGCCATAAGATACCCTGCTACAGGTGAATCTATTCCTCCTGATAGCATAAGTATCGTGCTTCCATTCATACCATATGGTAGTCCTGCTACTCCTTTTTTAATGTCTGTATTAGACCATACATATGCATTTTTATTTCTTATTTCAACATTTATTAAAATATCTGGAGTTTTTACATCTACACTTATTTCTTTATCACAATTATTTAATATATAAGCTCCTATATCCCTTGATATATATGTTGAATTTTCACCAAAATTTTTATTAGCCCTATTAGTGTTTACTTTGAATGTTTTTCCTTTAGCTTCATTAAGTTTTTCAAGTCCTGCTTTTTTTATACAATTCATATCCATCTCTACTACATCTACTAATGCTACTTCAGATATGCCAAAAACATTACTTAATCTCTTAATACTCTCATCAATTTTATCAGTTTTTATAAAATACCTGCCACTATCTTGTATAAATTCTATTTTTATTCCTTCTAGTTTTTTTCCTATATTATCTCTTAATCTCTTTTCAAATTTATTTCTATTTAGTCCTTTTAAAAATATTTCTGGTGCATATTTAACTAAAATTAATTTTTCCATTATCTCTTCATTCTCCTTAAAAATTTAAGACCTTTTTCTAAGACTTCTATCACATAATCTACTTCCTCTTCAGTATTATCATAAGAAAATGAAAATCTAACACCGCCTAAAATTTCATCTTTAGTTAAATTCAGAGCTTTTAAAACATAGCTCCCACTATTTATCCTACCTTTAGAAGAACATGCCGATCCTGTGGATACATATATATTTTCTTCTTCTAAAAAATGCAATAAAACCTCTCCTCTAACTCCTTTAAATGATATATTTAGTATGTACGGTGAGAAATCATCATTCAATAAACTGTTAATTTTAATATCTTTAAACAATTCTAATTTTTCAATAAATCTTTGTTTTATTTTGTAGACTTTATTATAGTTACTATTCAAATTATCATTTACTATTTTAGCCGCTACTGACATCCCCATAATTCCTGATATGTTTTGAGTGCCTGCTCTAGCTCCAAATTCTTGTTCACCACCTTCAATTAACGGATTTAATATATTTGACTTTTTAATATACATAAACCCACAACCTTTTGGACCATAAAATTTGTGACTACTAGCAGTTAAAAAGTCTATATTCATTTCTTTTACATCTAACTTAAGTTTCCCATAACTTTGAACTGCATCCACATGAAATTTAGCTCTACTGCTATTTTCTTTTATTAGCTCACCTATTTGTTTTAAATCTTGTATTACCCCAACTTCATTATTAACATGCATTATTGATACAAGTGCAGTTTCTTTAGTTATAGAATTTTTAAGATCATTTAAATCTACTTTTCCATTACTATCTATTTTTAAATATGTTATCTCAATTCCATTGCTTTCCAAATTCTTTATTGTATTTGCAATTGAACTATGCTCAAATGGTGTTGTTATAAAATGAGCGCCTTTTTTTAATATACCTTTAATTACTTGATTATTTCCTTCGCTTGCACCAGAGTTAAAATATATTTCATTTTCATTTGCATTTATTGTCTTTGCTAAAACTTCTCTACATTCTTTAAGCTTTCTTTCACTTTTCAACCCTAATCGATGAAGAGAAGAAGGATTACCATAATACTCTTTCATTCCATAAGTGACTTCTTCTATAACTTCATTTAAAGGTTTAGTAGTTGCACTATTATCAAAATAAACTTCCATTATTTTTTCGTCCTTTCATTAAATATATGGCTTATTAATCATTAGATTTTTTTATTGTATTTTAAGAATATTTAAAATAACGCTTGTTCATGAGAAGCTTTATTAAATAAATAGTATACATAATATTCTTAGATCAAAACTTTCTCTCAATAAGTAATCATTGTTTTATACTAATTATTATTTTACACTACAATACTAAAATTGTCTCAAAATAAGCCTAATCTTTTTTTATATTTTGTACTAATCTTTTTAATTTATTAGTTTTATAAAAGCTTTTGTAAAACTTACTTCACCACATTTTAGATTAAAGTTTCTAATTTTATATTTCGCCACACTTTTTAATCTTAAATTTTTTTATTTCTTAATAATAAAAGGTTATGTTTTAGCAGCCTGTTGATATATGTATAAGCAAAGTGAATTTAGTAATTGAACTTAGGAATACTAAAAATTAATATATCAACACATATTTAAAACACAGCCTAATAAAAAAATCGCTAAATTTAAATTATTAATAATTTAAATTTAGCGATTTTAATTAAACTTGTCTTTGTTATATATAAGAATTTAACATTTAGTATAGTATGCAACCCCCATACTGCCTGGACCTACATGTAATCCTATTATAGGGCCTATATATTGAATAGTAACAGGTATATCTAATTTTTCTTCTAGTCTTTTAGCAAGTTCTAATCCTTCACTTTCACAATTAATATGATGAACTATAACTTCGCCTAAACCTTTTTCTTTAACATTCTTTATAACTTCATTTACTATTGTATCAACTGCTTTTTTCTTTGTTCTTACTTTATCAAATACTGTAGTTTCCCCATTCTCTACTGTTAAAATAGGTCTTATTTGAAGTATTGTTCCAAGTAAAGCAGAAGCTCCGCCTATTCTTCCACCTTTTTTTAAATACTTTAGTGTATCTGGTACAAATAAAAATCTACTATTTTCTTTTACTTGTATTGCTGCTTTAACAACTTCATTTATACTATTTCCAAATTTAGCACTTCTTGCAGCCTCCAACACTTGATATCCCATCTGCATACAATTAGTTGTTGAATCTATTAGCTCTATTTTTGCATCAGGATATTCTTCTAAAATCATTTCACGAACTAAATTAGAACTTGAATATGTTCCACTCATCTTTGATGATAAAAATATTCCTACAACATCATGTCCATTAACTACTTTTTCCTTAAATATTTTAAAAAGTTCATCAATACTTGGTTGTGATGAAGTTGGAATTTCATTGCTTTTTTCCATCTCTTCATAGAATTCTTTGTTATTTAAATCAATTTCTTTATAACTTTTTCCATTTAAAATAACATTCAATGAAGCAATTGAAATATCATATTCTTCAAGTAATTTTTGTGGAATACAACTAGTACTGTCTGTTACTATCTTTACTGCCATGGTTATCCCCCTAATATATGTAATTTTTATAACTACAATTATATCATATTTATTAGTTATTTCCCTATATTATCGGTTTCTAATCTATATTTTTACACATTAAGAAAAAGACGTAGTAATATATAATGTTCGTATATTACTACGCCTTCTTCTTGTTAATAAATTAGATTTATTTATACTAAATTATTTATATTTAGTAACATTTTAATAAATCTTATTAAAATGTTACCTTATAAGCCCCTTTTAGTTAATCACATAACTTTTTAAATTTATTCCATTGCTACAAATTCTATTTTTTCAACATGTTGTATTCCTGACAAACCATTTAAAAGTGTTTTTATATCTCCTATTAATGTAGACATATCAATTGTAACACTTATATTTGCTATTCCATTTATAGGTATACCTTGATTTATAGTTAGTATGTTACCACCTTGTTCTGAAATATAATTTATTATTCCAGATAAAACCCCTGTTTGATCTTTAACTATTAAATTGAAAGTCACTTTTTTGCCTTGAGAAGTCTCTGCAAAATCAAATATATAATCTTTATATTTATAATATACACTTCTACTTATCCCTGCTATTTTCGTAGCTTCAGTAATTTCTTTGACCTTGCCATCTTTCAATAGCTTTTGAGCAAAAACAACTTTTTCATAAACATCCGGTAAAACTCTTTTGTCTATAACTAAGTAATTTCCTTTCATCGACAATCTCCTTTTATTACAAATGCCCCCTTGTTATCTGCTTGTAATTCTAAAACTCCCCATTTAATACTATGATCTTCTAAATATTGCTTAATATTATTGCTAAAGCCATTAGCCCCATTATCGATTATAGACATAATAGTTGGTCCTGCACCACTCAAATAGCACCCTAATGCTCCAAGCTCATAACATTTATTATAAACGTCATCAAAGTGAGGTATCAACTCTTTTCTATAATTTTGATGAAGTGCATCATTACAAGCACTTCTTATTAAATCATATCTATCAGTAGCAAAGCAAGAAATCATAAGTGCTGCTCTCCCAATATTATAAATTCCATCTTGTCTTGAAATTTGTTTTGGAAGAACTTTTCTTGCTTCTTCAGTAGATAATCTGAAATCAGGTATTATAGTTATAAATTTAACTTTATCTTTAATTTCTATTTTATTATATACAGTCTTATTATTTTCAATTATTGCAACAACTATTCCCCCAAATAGAGCTGGTGCAACATTATCCGGATGACCTTCTATTTCAACAGCCATTTCTAATAGTTCATCCTTTGAAAATTTCCCCCCTAAAATTTCATTAGCTCCAACTAATCCCCCAATTATGCAGCTAGAGCTACTTCCAAGTCCTCTTGATATAGGTATATCTTGCTTTAATATAGATATTTCAAGCCCATTGATTACATAACCTGCCTTATTAAAGCAATACTTCATAGCTTTATATATTATATTATCTTCATTACAAAATTCTTCTGGTATCCCATTAAAATTTAATCCATCATTTATTTCTCTAAAGGCAAATTCATTATATAATTCTACTGCCATTCCTATTGAATCAAATCCTGGTCCCATATTTGCTGACGTAGCTGGCACTCTAACTTTAATCATAATTTATCCTTCAATTCCAAGATAAGAAAGTAATGCTTTTTTCATCTCAGACTTATCCCAAACTTCATCATGAAGAATTTCATATTCCGATAAATTAACCAAACTATATGGTATATTGTTTTTTGTAATTTCAGATAACTTCTTTAATACCTCAAAATCATCAATTTCATCATTTGAAATATTTAGTGCTTTACAAATACTTCTTGGGAATTTAAATGGACTAGCAGTTGATGCTATCAACACTTCTTTAGTATCATTAGTTTCTGCTTGATATTTATTTTTAACAACATAACCAACAGCCGTATGAGTATCCATTAAGTAATTATCTTTTTCATAAACTTCTTTTATTGCATTAGATACTTCTTCTGTTGTAGCATATTCTCCATAAAACTCTTTCATAAATTTTTTCATGTCATCATTTATTTCGTATACGCCATTTTCATTCAATGAATTCATAAGATTATTTATAACTTCTGAATTTCGTCCACTTGCCTCGAATAACAATCTCTCAAGATTAGATGATACTAAAATATCCATTGATGGTGATTCCGTTAATACAAGTTCACGTCTCTTATCATAAATACCGCTTTTAAAGAAATCTGTTAAAACTTTATTTTCATTTGAAGCACAAATAAATTTATCTATAGGAAGTCCCATTTGTTTCGCGTAGTATGATGCTAATATGTTTCCAAAGTTCCCTGTTGGAACTACTACATTAATTTTTTCATCTTGTTTTATAACCCCTTTTTTCACCAAGTTGAAATACCCATAAAAATAATATACTATTTGTGGAACTAATCTCCCTATATTTATAGAATTTGCAGATGATAAAGCAAATCCTTTCTTTAATAAGTTATCTTTAAAATCATTATCTCCAAATATTTGTTTTACAGATTTTTGTGCATCATCAAAATTTCCATTTATGCCGATAACTTTAACATTATTGCCTTGTTGAGTTATCATTTGTCTTTCTTGTATAGCACTTACACCTTTCTTAGGATAATATACCACTACTTTAAATCCATCAACATTTTTAAATCCTTCTAAGGCTGCTTTTCCTGTGTCTCCTGATGTCGCTGCTAATATTACTATATCTTCCTCTTTATTGCAAATCTTTTTTGCTCTTTTCATTATCTGTGGAAGAAATAGTAATGCTGCATCCTTAAATGCACAAGTTGGACCATGATATAATTCTAAAAAGTTATTATGTACCTTAACTTCAAACCTATTATTATATGATTCATTAATTGCGTTCTTTAAATCTTCATCATCAATATCAGTAAAATATTCATTAATAATTTCAAATGCTAATTCTTCATAACTAAATTCCTTTTTATTCTTTAATGATGAATATACACTAGGAAAACTTTCAGGTACATAAAGTCCTCCATCTTTAGAAATTCCATTTATTATTGCCATTGCAGAGGATACCCCATATTCCACTCCTCTAGTACTTATAAATTCCATTCAATCACCCCAATTTCTTTATCTAATTATATATGCCTTTTCTTAATATATATATATTATCATGTCCTTATACAGAAAACAAGTGTTTTTATTTTAAATACAAATAAGCATAACTATTCTCAGATAGAAATGCTTATTGGCATTAATTGTATTCCCTTATTTTCAACTTTGCAACAAGGTCTTTCAGGTACTATTATCCCATTATCTTTTAAACATTCTAAAAGCGAATCACAATAATTTAAAAGATCTTCATAAAACTTTTCTGTACCTGTTTTTCTTAAAAAATTTATACATCCTGATCCACAGCATGTTTTTACTACCTTGCCAATTACTTTACATTCACAATTTATTTTATCAAAGATATTATAATCGTTATTCATAAAATTGTTTTTATTAACAGTTAAAACAGTAGTACAATCCCCTGTGGTCATAATTAAATCCTCAGTATTATTTAAAGTCAGTGTTCCTTTTAAGTTATTTAATAATTTTAAGAGAACTGAAAAATTTATAAATTTATATTTTTCTTTATCTAATAATGGATCTAATTTGTCACACCCTATAGCACTTAATAAAGCAATTAAAGTTTCTACATAAGACACAATTGATTGATTAGTTATTTGTCCTGTAATTTCTACTAATTCTCCTGATTCAACTTCATCGTTTAATATATTAATAGCATTTCTAGAATGCAATATTTCCCCTTTATTAAAAAAATTATTAAGATTTCCATTAAGAACAAATGTTGTATATGTCCTACGTATTTCTTCTTCTAACCTTACGTTTCCTGTACCATTAAAATCTTTCCATACTTGATTATGCTGTTCTGCATTTACCAAATTGCCTTTATTTTCATCTCTATATCCTTCTCTTTCGTTTTTTCCTTCAGTTTCCTGTTGAAAAGAACCACTCCTACTATCAAAATGAACTCCTTCAGAAACTTTTGCATCTCTAATTCTTTTTTGAATTCTTGTATCTATATAACCTGATAAAACTAAAGAAGATAAATTTCTAACTAAGTTTTCATCTAAATATATAAGTATATCAAAAGGATTATTCATATATTCTCTCCTTATAAAAAAATCACTAAGCGACTGTAGAGCGTTTATTTTTTTACGCATCTGCCTTTTTAAATTCATTTGAAAAAATCTAGCAGGCGACTGTATTCTCTATTTTTATTATCTATAAATTATTTATATGATTTCTATTAACATATTATTTCTCCTAAAATCTTAAATAAATCATATATATTTATTAAATTAATACATAGTATAATCATTATATACTTATGATATAATAGTTATTATATTAATTTTAAGTTGTGGTGTTTTTATGCGTATTATAAAAAAAATTTTTAAATTTTCATTAATAATTATATTAATTTTAAGTATTAGCTTAGGAATAATCTTTAGAAAAAAAATTCAATTAACTTATACTATTGTTAAAGATGTAATTTCTTTAAAAGATAATTTTTCGTTAAATAAAGAATTTGAATTCTCACCGACTAATGATGTAGATTATAAAGATATAATCTATAAAGATACTAATAATGTACAATTAAAATTAGATATTTATAAACCTTTGAAAAATATCTATAAGAGTTCTCCTGTAATTCTATATGTACATGGTGGAAGTTGGGTATATGGTGATAAGAGCATTCCTCAATTTATCACTCCAATACTAGATATATTTAGAAATAATGGATTTACTATAATAAGTACAGAATACGAACTTATGCGTTCGCATGAAAATTTCGAAAAACAAATATGTGATATAAAAGATACTTTAAGATGGATTTACAAAAATAGCGAAGACTATAATATGAATCCAAACCAAATTGGAATTATAGGTATGTCATCTGGTGCTCATTTATCATTGATGAGTGCATATACTTCAAATGATGATTTTACTGATGATGTAGATTTAGCTAAGTATCCTTCAAAAGTGAAATATGTCATTGATTTTTTCGGTCCTACAGATCTTAATTTGTTAGATACATCTGATTTGAATTGGGACTTAACAAATATTTTTAATTCTATAAATGATAGAAGCTCTATAGCCTCTGAATTTAACCCTATTAATTATATTAATTCTAACATTCCAGATACTTTGATAATTCATAGTAAGAGTGATTCCCTTGTTCCTTATGAAAGTTCTTTAGACTTATATAATAAATGTGTTGAGGAAAAAGCATCTGCTCAATTAGTACCTTTAGAAGCTACTTCACATGATATGTCAAACATATTTACACAAGATATAATCGATCTAACCAAAGAAGTATTAAAGTTTATAGTAAAAAAATCTCCATTATATTAATTAATATAATGGAGATTTTAATTTTAGGATATGTGTTGATATATGCAATGGGGAAAGTGGCATATATCAACACATGATTATAGCATTGCTCCTTTATCAATAGATATATCTTTTTAAAATTGTTCCTTATGCCCACATACTTTTCTTTCATAGTTAAAACTACTCTATCATAGTGCTTCTTATTTCTTATTTCCATATAAAAAGTCCTCTTCTAAACAATAGGTTTTAATATATTCTTTCTTTAAAAGAGGGTTTTATTCACATTTAATATTCATATGATTTAATGTTTTCAGATAATACAACTTTTAATTTATCATTTTCTATAACTTTTTTATATGAACATATAAATTCATTTAATTCATTATCACTTAAATCTATCTTTTGAAGACTTATTAACCTCATTTGATCTTCTTCTATTAATGCTGTTAGATTATTTTTCTCATTACTTATTGTGTATTCAGATACTGTTTTCACTTTAATTCTGCTCTTATATTTTTCTTGAAATCCCATGGTTTTTCTAATAGACTCATAACCATTTGGCATTTTATTTAAATTTATACCTGCCATTTTTAGTTGTTCTTCAATCATAGAAGAGTCTATTCCATATCTCTCTAAGAATTTCTTCTGTATATTTAATAACTTATCTTGTGAAATGTTATTTTCTCCCATATATGTCATGATATTTTTAGAAAAATCTTGCATTGTTAAATTTCCAGCAGCTAATTCATAATACATAGAATAAATATAACTTTCAAATTTATCTACATCTTTATCCTTAGCTTTATTTTTCAACTCATTAAAATCTATAATTTTGTCATCCATATATACTCCTCCTTATTTATCATTATATACTAATACACTTATTTATATATTAACAAATCTATTTATTAGTGTAAATTTTTAAATTTATAAATTATTTTACAATATACACTATATAAATTCTATGGTAAGTATTATAATATATCTCATAAAAATACTTAAAATATAATTTTTAGGAGGATATAATTACTTATGATTATTTCACAATTTCTAAATTCATTTGATGGGACTAAGCTTTATGTAAGAAAAAGCTTAGTTGATAATGCTAAAGCAGTGCTTATTATAGCTCATGGCTTAACCGAACATTGTAATCGTTATGAACATTTGATTAAAAATTTAAATATGGATGGTTTTAGTACTTATCTTTTTGATCATAGAGGACATGGAAAATCTCATGGTACAAGAGGTCATTGTAATAACTTTGATGAAATAATTCAAGATATAAATTTTATGGTAGATATAGCAAAAAAAGAAAATAAACATCTACCAATATTTTTAATTGGACATGATTTAGGGGGATTAGCTATAGCAGAATTTGCAATAAACTATCCCAATAAAGCTAGTGGACTTATTATGTCTAGCGCTTTAACAAATAATACTAATGATACTTATATTGCAAATGATGTAGAAAAACTAATTTGTAGTGATAAAAATGTAGTAAATAATTATATTAAAGATTCTTTAATATTAAAAGAAGTCTCAGATAGCTTATATACTGAAATTCAAAAAGCTCTTAAATCTTTAAATAAAGATTTACATAAATTTGAATTTCCAGTATTAATTCTTCACGGAAAAGAAGACAAGCTTGTTTCATGTAAAGATTCAGAGAAATTCTATAATGCAATAAAATCATCTGATAAAACAATTAAAATTTATGATGGTTTATATCATGAAATTCTTAACGAACCTGAACGTGATTATGTGATTGATGATATTAGCCAATGGATAAAATCACATTTATAACATATCAATATTCATTAAACATATATCCACATAAAAAAACATTATAATTATTGGCTATGTTTTAAAACAGTGTTGATATATGCAATAGGTGAAGTGGCATTGTAAATGGACTTTTAGAACCCTTAATGAGTATTGTT
>NZ_JAVJAN010000021.1:0-67588 GCF_031344075.1 Clostridium aquiflavi | reverse complement strand
AGTGTTGTTAAGTGAGAGTCGGAATTTTATATTTCGCTCCTCGAACTTACTCAGCGACTATCAGAAGTCGAGTTTCCTTTTTTACATTCCGCCCACTTTGCTTATGCATATATCAACACTCCGCTAAAACATAGCCAAAAATTAATATCCTTGTGTTTCTTCACCTTTTAAAAGACCTACTGCTCTACTTGTTCCAAGTCTATCGCAGCCTTCATTTATAAACATATTAAGATCTTCTACTGTACTTACTCCACCAGCAGCTTTAATCTTAACATTTGGTCCTATGTGTTTTTTGAATAATTTTATATCTTCAAGAGTTGCTCCACCTGTTCCAAAACCAGTAGATGTCTTTATATAATCAGCACCTGCTTCTGTTACAGCTTTACACATAGCTATTTTTTCTTCTTCTGTTAGGTAACAAGTTTCAATTATAACTTTTAATATCTTATTTCCAACAACTTCTTTTAAAGCTCTTATTTCTTCTGTAACTTTATCGTATGCTTTGTTTTTAACATCTGAAATGTTAATTACCATATCAATTTCATTTGCTCCATCAGCTAAAGCTTGCTTTGTTTCTGCTATTTTACCTTCTGTTGAAGAATATCCTAAAGGGAAACCTACTACTGTACATATATTAACCTTGTCCCCATATGTTGCATGTATACGAGATATATAACAAGCTGGAATACATATTGATGCTGTATTATATTCTATTGATTCATCACATATTTTTTTTATATCATCCCAAGTTGCTACTGGCTTTAATAAAGTATGGTCAACATGTTTTAAAATTTCTGCATTATTCATAAATTACATCCTCATTTCTTTGTTTCTTTTAATATAAACTTTTATTCTATGGCTCTATTTTATTCTTTAAATGTTATATTGTCAACATTAAATGTTAAAGTTAGAACATTTTTAACTTTAAATAATTACTTATTATAATAAGTATAAGTAATTTCAATGAAATTTATTTATTTTTTTGTATTATTTTTTAAATAATGTTAGAATATAAACAATAAACTTTAAATTATATAAACTGTATTTTAAGCAGTATTAAAATATGAAATTGTTCACTAAAAAATAGAATAAGGTGATTAATAATGAATAAAAAACTACAACGTGCTAATAGAATTATAGAAATTTTAAAAGAAAAAAATGGTGCTTCAGTTAAAGATTTAGCATCTACCTTAGGGGTTTCTGAGATGACAATTAGACGAGATTTAAATCTTTTGAAATCAAATAATATAGTTAGTAATGTATATGGGGCTACAATATATAATCCTTTAAATAGTATCGAAAAATTAAATAATAATTATGATATTACAGATGAAGTTATAAAAAGAGAAAATGAAAAAATTAAAATAGGTAAAGCTGCTGCCAAATTAATACAAAATGATGATATTATCATAATAGATGCTGGTACAACTACAGAAAAATTAGCTCAAAGCATTAGTGATGATATAAAACTAACAGCATTGTTTTATAGTATTAACATACTAAGTTCCTTAAAAAACAGAAAAAATATTGAATTAATATTTTCTGGTGGATATTTTCACGAAAACACTCAAATGTTTGAAAGTCCTGAAGGAATTTCTCTTATTGAAAATATGAGAGCTAATAAGGTTTTTGTATCTGCTGCTGGAGTGCATGAAACTTTGGGTGTTACATGTTCTAACAACTACGAGGTAGCAACTAAAAGAGCTATTATAAGTTCATCTGTTGAAAAAATATTATTAGTTGACTCTGATAAATTTGATTCTGTAAAATCATCTTACTTTTCAGACCTTCAAGAATTCGATATTGTAATTACAGATCACGGTATTCCTGATGAATGGCGTACACGCCTTGAAGATATGGAAATACAAGTTATTATCGCTTAATTATTTAAAAATCTATAATTCTTTAAAATACATAAAGGAAATGAGTTATTTCAAAGATTATAATTCTTTGAATAACTCATTTCCTTTACGTTGTAACAATAACTATTCTTCATTAAACTTTTAAAAACATATTTATAATTATAAATTTTAAAATGTATCTTCTCTGTTGTATAGGTATTCATACTTACTAAAATATGCACTAACTTAAATATATTTAATTAAATAATTCTTCTTCTAATTTTTCTAAATCTAATATTTTAATTGTATTTTTATCAAATTCTATATACTCCAGATCTCTTAAATTCATAAGTTCTCGTGATAATGACGGTCTAGGTATTCCTAGATTAGAAGCAATTTCTTTTTTACTTTCCTTTAATGTTATATATCTATTATTTTGTTTTTTAGATAATTCAAGTATAAAATTTATAACTTTATGCTTAATACTTTTAAATGATATATTTTTTATTTTGGAATTAAGCATTAAAATTTTGTTACTTAATATAGACATAAAATTTTCTAGTAATTTTTCATTTTCTAAACATAAATTTATAATAGTCCTTCGTTTCATATATAAAACACTACAATCTTCAAATGCAACTATTGTAGATGGGTAAGTGTTTTTCTTTGAAAAAATAAGTGCTTCTCCAAATACTTGGTTATTAGATAATCTTTTTAAAACTATATATTTTCCACTTAAATATATCTTTTGAATTTCTATCATACCATCTAATATAATACCCAAGCTACTACACTCATCATCTTCTGAAGCAATAATTTCTCCTTTTTTATATGACTTAATAAAATAATTTTTATCAGATATAACATAATTTATTTCCTCTTCATTAAGTCCTTGAAATAAATTATTTTTAGTTAACTTATTTATTAAATCTTTCATGTAAATTACACCTTTCTAAAAAGAAAAACACACATTATACTAAATGTATGTTTTTCTAAATTTTAATTTATATTATATCATTAATATTATAATTATAATTAAATTTTTTATTTATAATTAGTATCTAATAATTATTTAAGTGTCAATATCTAATCTATATATAGTAAATAACATAATATATTTTAACAACATATATACGATATTTACTTTAAATATCCTGTACTACTAAACCCCTTTTTCTGAATTTACTTTTCAATAATTTACATACTAATCCTAATCCCATTCCACAAATTGCTGGTAAAATCCAGCCTAATCCTTGAGAATAAAGTGGCAATTTAGAAAATATATTTACTAAGATATCTACTGCTATCCCAGCTTGACTAACTGCGTCAACAATACTTACTATTCCTGTAAACAAAAGTGTTAAAGTATAAACTATTGAACTTCCTCCAAAAAAATCATTTAATATACCTAGTAATATAAGCATTATAGATATTGGATAAATTGCATTTAACACTGGTACTGATACTGCAAGAATTTTACTTAATCCCATATTAGCAAGTATCATGCTTGAAAGTGTAAGTATTCCAACCCATGTTTTATAATTAACTTTTGAATTTAATGTTGCAAAATATTCACTACAAGATGTTATAAGACCAACACAAGTTGTTAAACATGCTACTGTGAAAATTACAGCTAATAGAATAACCCCTGGTTTCCCAAATAAATATGTCATTACAATAGTAAGTGTTTCTGCACCAGTTTCAGTTGCTCCAAACATTCCACCTGAAGCTGCACCTAAATGTGCTAACATTGAATAAATAACTATTAACATTAATCCTGAAATTATACCTGCCTTTATTGATGTTGAAATTACTCCTTTTTCATCATCAATCCCCTTAGATTTTATTGCAAATGCAATTACTATTCCAAAATTTAATGCGGCAATCGTATCCATTGTCATATACCCTTCTAAAAATCCTTTTGCCAAAGGTGATGATAAATAATCACCACTTGCTACTCCATATCTTCCTAATGGTTTAAATAAGCTTCCTATGAATACAATTGAAATAAGCCCTAGTAAAGTTGGTGTTAAAAACTTTCCTATACGATCAACTAATTTTCCTGGTGATAAACATAACCAATAAGCAATTGAAAAAAATGCAAAGGTATAAATTAATCTTGATAATGTAATTGAAAATTCCTTTGGTAAAAATGGTGCCACTGCCATTTCAAAAGGTAAACTTCCCGCTCTAGGTATTCCAAGGCATGGTCCTATTGATAAATATATTAATATTGTAAATATGATTGCAAAGCTTGGATTAACTCTGCTTGCCAAGTTTTTAAGTCCACCACATTTGGCAACTGCAATTACTCCTAATATAGGAAATCCAACTGCAGTTATAAAAAATCCTAGCAAAGCTATCCACGTTTGAGTTCCTGCTGATTGTCCCAAAAATGGTGGAAATATTAGATTTCCTGCTCCAAAAAACATTGAAAAAAGCATAAAACTTACAAGTATTAAATTTTTCTTTGATAAATTTTTCATTTTAAAATCCCCCTAAATCCTGATTTTTTATTATTAACTCAATGCTTAATGTCACCTTCAATATCCATATAAATTCCTCCTTTTTGCATATAAAAATACCCCATCCCTAATAAAGGGACGAGGTTAAATCGCGATACCACCCTAATTCTATAAAATGATATATGAAACTGTTAAAATCATTTTATAGCACTCGAACACGTACTAAATAATACGCTTTTCTTTTAACGGTGAAACTCCGTTGAAACTTACTCAATTTTCATTAAAATTTCAGTTTCAATTCTCTGAGATGATCTTCAGTTATATATTGCACATTAGCTTTCATCATACACTAACTTTCTGTAGAACAAAAATATTACTTACTCTTTCTCTTCTTAGAATTTATTTTATTAAATCTATATTTAGAATATACCCTTCTATTTTAATTGTCAATATTTCGCCTGTTTTTTTATCATTCTATTATTTTATTTGTTTATTTAAAATATTTTTCTAAAAATTCTAAACAATTTTTTTATTTAATTATTAATATATTAAATTTAACATATCTTATTACATAATTTTCACAAATATTAAATCAACTATTAATATTATATCTATAAATATAATGCAATAACTTATCTAAGAACTCTATAGCCCACTTGAATAACAAATTCATTATTAAGATTTGCAATTCTATTTATGTTATTATCATTAAAATTTGTATTTCTAATTTCTAATTTTTCACATAGCAAAGTAGAATGTATTATTATATTTCTAACCTTATTAGGATTTTCTGTTCCATTTAAAATGGCTATACTATAATTTATTAGCATAGTATTTAATTTATCGATTTTAATTATAAGTTCATCCATTCCTTCTTTTAATTTGTATGGAAATATTTTTTTATTTACTATAATAACTATTGCTACTCCTATTATTACATAAATTACTCTATAAATAAGAAGAACATTTATATTCTCTGTTAATGATGCTATGCATATAGATGCAATTGATGCAAATAATGATATTTTATAATATTCTTTAAATCCATATAATAAATACAATGATAAGATTAGAATCGATATAGTTACCCATTTTATATTTATTAAATTTATAAATATTCCTGTAAATAATATCCCCATAACATTTCCAATTATTCTTTCTTTAGTCTTATTTAAAGTATATTCATAATATGGTTGAATTACAGACATTATTGTTATAATAGCCCATATTACTTTATAGTATCCTAAAATTTCACCAATAAATAAAACTATTGTTAAAGTTATTGCCATTCTCATTGCAAAATTAAATCTCATACCTTTATGAAATGATTCTTTAAAGTTTTCTATATTTTCTTTTTCCCACTCACTATAAATCTTATTTATTTCTTTATTTCCTAATTCCTTTAATTCTTTTATACTAATTTTTAAAGAATTCATAATATTACATATCTCAGTTAAAGTCCTGGATTTATTATTATACATATCTTTAAATAAATTTATTTTATTTTCTAATTCTTCTACAGTTATACTATAATTAGAATAATATAATATATTATCTATTACATTTATTATATCTTCAACTTCATTCTTTTTAATATCATTATTATTATATTCAGAATATACATTTCTTAAATAAAGATTGAAATATTCCATATTTATGTATATATTAAATTGTATTCTTCCTAAATTCGTTGTCAGATATTTTTTATGTCTTGTAATATAAACTTTATATACTAATTCTCTCATAATCTTAGAACACTTTTTTACTATATCTTCTTCAAATTTACCATCAATAATATTATTAAGCTGGTTTTTTATTAATAATAAAGATGACGTTATACTATTTCCCAATTTAGATTTCTCATTAACTTTTGTTATTATATTGCTACATTCTATAACTAATACACCAAAAATAACTGCTAATATTCTAAAAGGTAACTCTTCTAAAGATACACGTGCATATTGAGTAAATATATATAACATAATAAATGGTTTATAAAACGCCATATCATAAGGGGATATTATATTATACATTATTGAAAATATAGATATAAAATTTATTATAATTCCTAAATAACTATTTTGTGATGAAACAAATGCTAACAATACAATAACTAAATCAACAAAAATTAACTTTAAAATCTTACTTGTAGTTTTAACTTGTAAGTTCTGTCTACTTAAGACTGTTGATGTTAATGCTATTGGAAAAGCTAGCATTATATTTTTTATTCCAAATAAAAATCCAACACCAAACATTGTTATTACAGCTACAGTACCATGTTTTAACATTGAATAAACATTAATGTGGTATTTATTTATTATTTTATCAATCATAAATAGTAATCCTGTATATTTATAGTTCTCTTATTAGTCTTTAATATAAATTCTGTAAATAACTTATACTTATTATTTTCCTTGTAAATACTCATAAGTTTTATCTCCTATATAAATAAATTTAGTATTACTTATAATTTGTTTATAATTCTTTAAATTATTCATGATAAAATAGATATGTTTCTCTAAAGTTATTTTTAATAATTTTAGAGAAACAAAAAAAGAAGTGCTTTTAGTAAATTACTTTACTAAAAGCACTTCTATATTAAACAAAACTATCTTCTGTTGTTTTGTTGTTTTCTAGCTCTTCTACAATCGATACATCTTGTAGGTTCGTTAGTGAATCCTTTTTCTTTGTAGAATTCTTGTTCTCCTACTGTGAAAACAAATTCCTTACCACAATCTCTACATACTAAAGTCTTATCTTCCATTTTAAAATTCCTCCTTGTTAATTAAAAGATTAATATATTGATTAATATCATTCTCTAAAAGGAGAAATTTATACATCTATATTAAAAACCTTTTTATCTTTATCGATATTTCTATAATTTACTTATATCTTTTACCGATATTCTTATAATAACACTTTTTTGATAAATAGCAAGACTTTTTTATCTTATAAATCTTATTATTAAAAATTAATTGCTAAATTTAACAGACTGCTAGCATCATCATTTGATAAGTTTTTAGATTGACTTATCTCTTCAACTAATGTTTTAACAGTTTTACGTAAAGTATCCTTTTCACTTGAATTTAAAGAGTGTTGTTCTTTTACTTTAGTAAGATTATAAATAACTTCTAAATAATCAGTTAACGTTCCTGATTTTATTTTTTGATTATTAATAGCTGCTCTTTGTTTAAAATCAGATTTATTTAATTCCTCTATGTTAGTTGTAAAATCTTTTACATTTTCTAGAACACTATCTAAAGTTTCTGAATCACTTACTAATCTTATGTTTAAATCTTCTACTCTATTAACTGGTAATGTTAATGTCATATTATTATTAAAAATATGTATTTTATAATAATTTTGAACTTCCCCTTTAAATAACATTTCACCTATTAATTCTATTATACCTACCCCTTGGCTAGGGTATACAATTTTATCTCCTATATTAAACAAAAAAATAACCTCCTTTGGTTTTACTATTATAGTATACCACATTTAGTTACTTTTATAAAATTATTATTTTATCACAAAACCTATTCAGTATCAACATAAAATTTCCATTAATTTATTTTTTAATCATTTAAACGTATGCATATCAATTATTAGCTTATTTTTTAATATATACTTCTACTTTTTATAATTTTTTCAATAATTTTATTGATAATTTTTAAAATTTACTTGATAAAATATAACACTTAATCATATAATTGTATAAAACATTATAAAATTAACAATTCAACTTCACAAACAAGTACATATTGCATAAATTAAAATAAATTATAATTTTGATAATGCCTATATAATCAACTTTAAGTTTTAACATAGTATCTACTGTTATAATGACAATACTATATAGAATATATTATATAAGTAATGCAAATTTAAAATAGTATCTAGGTAAGCTTCTCTTCATCCTATTTTATTTGGATGAAGATTTTTTTATATATCTATAGGCTAATTTTTGAAAGAGGAGTGATTTATATGAAATACAATTGTGCGGAAATAGTTATTAAATTATTGGAAAATCAAGGTGTAAAATATATTGCTGGAATTCCTGGTGGGTTTAACCTTCCAATATATGATGCTTTATATAAAAGTAATATAACTCATATCTTAGCTAGGCATGAACAAGGTGCTGCTTTTATAGCTCAAGGTATTTCAAGAAGTACAGGTAAACCTGGAGTATGCTTTGCAACATCCGGTCCTGGGGCTACAAATTTACTTACTGCTATTGCTGATGCTAAATTAGATTCTATTCCTCTAATTGCAATAACTGGACAAGTGCCTCTTTCTGCTATTGGTACAGATGCTTTTCAAGAAGTTGATGCATATGGACTAACTATCCCTATTACTAAGCATAATTTTTTAGTTAGGAATTCCAAAGATCTTTTTACTATTATCCCAGAAGCTTTTAAAATATCAATGGAAGGCCGTCCTGGCCCTGTGCTAATAGATATTCCAAAAAATATTCAAACAGAAATAATAGAAGTAGATGAAAATATTTTTAAACAAACAAAAAAAGATAATCATAAAAAAAAATCTCCTAAAAATTATAAACTTGAATGTATTGCTGAATTAATTAATACAGCAAAAAAGCCTATTATTTATGCTGGGGGAGGTATCATTAGTGCTAATGCCTCTAATAATCTATATGCATTAGCTGAAAAAAGCAATATTCCAGTTGCTTTAAGCTTAATGGGATTAGGCGCATTTTCATCTAATGATGTTTTAAATTTAGGAATGCTTGGAATGCATGGAGCTCCTTATACCAATTATCTACTTAACGAAGCAGATTTAATATTAGCATTTGGTGTTAGATTTGATGATAGAGCTACTGGAAATATAAGTACATTTTGTCCTAAAGCTACAATAATCCATATAGATATTGATCCTGCTGAAATTAACAAAGTTAAAATTAGCAGCCTATCTATGAATGAAAATATTAAGCATTTCTTAGGGGATATTTTACCTCTTATTAATAACAAAGAAAGAGCAGCCTGGATAGAACGAGTTAAATGCTTTAAAAAAGATTATCCACTTCCTAAATTTGATAATCCTCTACATCCAACTAACATAATTTCTTTCGTTGGTAATAATGTTTCTGATGATGCGATAATTGTTACTGATGTAGGTGAACATCAAATGTGGACAGCTCAAAGATATCCTTTCAAGTATCCTAGAACCTTTTTGACTTCTGGTGGCTTAGGGACAATGGGATTTGGACTTCCTGCAGCAATTGGTGCTGCTTTAGCAAATAAAGAAAAACAAATTATTTGTTTTTCTGGAGATGGTTCAATTTTAATGAATATCCAAGAACTTTCAACACTTAAGGATCTAGATTTAAATATAAAAATAATAATATTAAATAATCATCATTTAGGATTGGTTCGCCAACAACAAGAATTGTTTTATAACAAACACTTCATTGCATCAAAATTTATATCAAATCCAGATTTTAAATTAATTGCTAATGGCTTCGGAATAAATAGTTGCACTTTCTCACAAGAAAATGATTCATTAGATAAATTAAAAGATATATTATCAAAACCTGGTCCTTATTTAATAAATATACTAATTAATGAAACTGAAAATGTACTACCTATGGTTTATCCTGGTGGTGCAAATATAAAAATGATTGGTGGTGCGAATTTATATGATTAATACTGATTTTTATCTCGTTGAATTGCTTGTAAGAAATCATCCTGGAGTAATGAGTCATATAACAGGATTGTTTACTAGAAGAGCTTTTAATTTGGAAGGGATATTTTGTACTCAAATTGGTGACGGTAGTACAAGCAAAATGTTCTTACTTGTAAAGAATGATTTCACATTAGAGCAAATTATAAAACAATTAGAGAAACTTTATGATGTTCTTCAAGTCTCACTTCATCAAGATTATGATTATTCAATTTTTCAAAATCTAGATAAAGTATTAAAAATAAAATAGTATCAAATAGCTGTATATAGAAACAGTACAACTACTTGATACTTTGTAGGAAAGTGGGAATATTCTAATTAAAGTTATATTTTAAAATAAAAAATTAATTTATTAATTACAACTTCCACTTTCCCTTTAAACTCTTTTTTTATTTAAATAATTATTATATTATATTCTTTATCTGTTATATATTAAATTACATCTTTATTAGAAAATTGGCTATTATATAATTTCTCATAAAATCCACCTTTTTTCATTAATTCTTCATGGTTTCCTTGTTCAACAATGTTTCCATCATTTATTACTAAAATTAAATCTGCATTACGAATTGTTGAAAGTCTGTGTGCAATAACAAAACTTGTTCTACCCTTCATTACATTTTTCATTGCTTTTTGAAGCATTAACTCAATTCTTGTATCTACTGAACTAGTTGCTTCATCTAATATTAAGATTGCTGGATCAGATATTATCGCTCTAGCTATAGTTAATAGTTGTTTTTCGCCCTGAGATATATTAGATCCTTCTTCATTAATAAACATATCATAACCATCTGGTAAAGTTTTAATAAAATGATGTACATTTGCTATCTTAGCAGCATCTTTAATCTCTTCTT
Source organism: Clostridium aquiflavi (assembly GCF_031344075.1). Taxonomy (NCBI): domain Bacteria; kingdom Bacillati; phylum Bacillota; class Clostridia; order Eubacteriales; family Clostridiaceae; genus Clostridium; species Clostridium aquiflavi. Next base: position 56,728 of record NZ_JAVJAN010000021.1, on the reverse strand, counting down.
TAGTAGCGCCAAATCTACCATATTCTATGTTTTCATAAATACTTCCATTAAATAACCAAGTATCCTGAAGAACCATTCCAAAAATAGATCTTAAATCTTCACGTTTCATATCTCTACTATCTACACCATCTATTTTTATAGATCCACCTTGAATTTCATAAAACCTCATTAACAAATTAATTAATGTGGTTTTTCCTGCCCCTGTTGGACCTACTATTGCAACCATTTGGCCACTCTTAATTTCTGCATTTAAATCAGTTATTAAAGGTTTATCTTCAGAATATCCAAATTTAACATGTTCAAAAGAAACATTTCCTTTAGGATCACTTAACTTTTTAAAATCTTCTTTATCAGAAATTTGTTCTTCTTCATCTAATATTTCAAACACACGATCTATAGCTGCAAATGCTGATTGAATTGCAGAAGATAATTGTGTTACTTGTGAAAGGGGTTGATTTATTTGCCATATATAACGTATAAATGCTTGTAAATTACCTACTGTTAACGTACCAGTTACAGAATAAAATGCTCCTAAAACGCCTATAACAGCAATTCCAAGATAAGTTATTAATGAAATAAATGGAGACATAGTACTTGATATAAATTGTGCCTTAAATCCTGTTTTATACAGCTCTTCATTTATATCTGAAAATTCTTTAATAACATCTTCTTGTTTTCCATATAACTTTATTTCATTAAATCCAGTATACATTTCTTGAACATTACCATTTAATTTACCCAACGCATTTTGTTGATGATAAAATAACTTTTGAGATTTTGATACTACTATTTTTGATATCAAATAACTTGTAGGAATAATTAATATTGCAATCAATGCCAATTTAACATTAATTGTAAACATCATTATTACTGCTAATGTTAATGATAATACAGCATTAATTACTTGGCTAAAACTTTGTTGAAGCGCATTAGATATTGTATCTATATCATTAGTAATTCTACTTAATACATCCCCTTGACTATTTTTATCAAAATAACTTATTGGTAATTTTCTTATTTTATTTTGAACTGCATTTCTCAAATCTCTCATTGCATTTTGTATAGAATTTGTTAATAAAAAGCTAGCTCCATAAGTTGAAACAGCACTAAATACATAGACTGTTCCTAATAATATAAGAACCTTTATAATGTAATTAAAATTTACTGCTGCTCCATCAATTCCTTTAACTATATTAATTGAATCCCTTGTAAGTTGTGTTATTATAAGCCCTTCTACAACAGGTGAAATAGCCGTAAATACCGCTGCTATTATTATTAATACAATTGCTCCTATAAATCCTTTTTTGTATTGTTTTACAAAAGGAGATATCTTATTTACTGTATATTTTAATTTTTTCATTATGCTAATTCCTCCTTTGTAAGCTGAGATGAGGCAATTTCATTATATATATTACAACTATTTAATAGTTCTTTATGTTTACCTATTCCAACAACCTTCCCTTCATTTAAAACTATAATTTTGTCTGCATCCATTATTGAACTTACTCTTTGTGCTACTATTAGAACCACTGATTCTTTTGTTTCTTCTTTTAATTTCGCTCTAAGTAATGAATCTGTTTTAAAATCAAGTGCTGAAAAACTATCATCAAATATATATATTTCCGGTTTTCTAACTATAGCTCTTGCTATAGACAATCTTTGTTTTTGCCCCCCTGATACATTGGCTCCACCTTCAGTTATCATTTCATCAAACATCTTAGGTTTATGTGAAATAAAATCATAAGCTTGTGATACTTTAGCTGAATATTCTACTTCTCCAGTGCTTGCATTTTTTTTACCAAACTTAATATTATTAGATATACTACCTGTAAATAATAAAGTTTTTTGTGGTATAAAACCTATCTTTTTACGAAGAGAATTTAAATCATACTCTCTAACATCAACATTATCTATCTTTATATTACCTTCAGTAACATCATAAAATCTTGGAATTAAATTAATTAAAGTAGATTTTCCACTACCTGTACTTCCTATAAATGCTACTGTTTCACCCTTTTTAGCAATAAAAGATATATCTTTTAGTACAGCTTCTTCTCCACCTGGATAAGTAAATGTTACATTATTAAATTCTACTAAGCCTCTAATTTCCGTACTTTTAATACCATTTTTAGGATTTTCTATTATAGGCTCTTCTTTTAATATTTCTTCAATTCTATTTGCAGATACCTGTGCCTTTGGATACATAATAAATATCATTGAAAATAACATCATTGAAAACATAGCATGAAACAAGTATTCTATAAATGCTACTAGCTGTCCAACTTGAAGAGTACCTACATTTATCATATTACTTGATAACCAAAAAATAGCTATTATAGCTACGTCTAGCAATAAGAAAAATGCGGGTTGTGATACTGCCATTAATTTAAATAAATTTTTAGATATATTAGCATATTCATTATTAGTTTCATAAAACCTTTGTTTTTCATGATCATCATTTCCAAAAGCTCTAATAACTCTTATGCCAGTTAAATTCTCTCTAGATATTCTATTTAGCTTATCTAATCTATTTTGTTGTTTTTCTGATATAGGATGAGATAATTTTGCAATTATAATAACTCCTACTATTATAAATGGTACTGCAATTAATAATACGGTTGATAATTTCACATTAGTTCTTACTATCATAATTAAACTTACTACAAACATAACTGGAGTAAGTAATGCCATTCTAAGCAACGTATTTGTAAATTGCATAACTTGATAAGCATCATTTGTAGTTCTTGTAATCATTGAAGAAACTCCAAATTTATTGTATTCACTATGTGAAAATTCTTGAGATTTTTTAAATATATCATTTCTTATATCTCTAGTTATACTTGTGGAGATTTTTGCTGAGCAATATCCAACCATTATTGTTCCTATTACTCCTAAAATAGAAATTAAAACAATAACCAAGCCCATATTTTTTATGTACTGTACATCACTATTAGCTATTCCATTATCAATAATTTTAGCCATAATAGTTGGAATTCCTAATTCAACTAAAGCAAATCCAAACACAGATATCACATTTAAAGCTATTAGAAATTTATAATTTTTTAAGTATCTTAAAATTAATTTCATTCTGTAATTTTCTCCTATCTATTTTTTATTGATTATATTGTTTAAAAAATATTAAAACTATTATTCCATATTAAATTATTCCTAATTAGTTTGTACTAATTTTTCTATATTTAATAAAAAATTTATATTATTAGTTAGCTTTATTTATGCTAAAATATGAGCACTATATTAAAATATGATTAATTTTAATATATGATATTTTTACTTAGAGTTATTAATATTAATTTTACAACTACTGTATTATTTTGGACATTTCTTAATTTTACCACATAAAATTTACATTATTGAAAAATCTTTATAGAAATATTATTATATAATCATAAGGTATATAGTAACCATACAGTCAATAGGAGGATTAAAAAATGAGCGAAAAATTAAAAAAATATTTTAATACTGGAGAATTTGCTAAACTATGTAATGTAAAAAAACAAACACTTTTTCACTATGATGCAATAGGAATTTTTTCGCCTGAGATAAAAGATAAAAATGGATACAGATATTATTCACACCATCAATTTGAAATCTTTAATGTTATTATGATTCTAAAAGGAATTAATATGCCATTAAAAGATATAAGATCTTATCTTGATAATAGAACTCCTGATTCATTAATTAATTTATTTAAAAATAAAATGTTAGAAATAGATAATGAAATTGAAAACTTAAATAGAATAAAAGAACTTATGCAAACTAAAATAGATGTGACAGAAAAATCATATAAAATTGATCCATTGAAGATATCTTTAGAATTTAAAGAAGAAGAACATTTGATTCTTAGTAAATCTATAGAAAATGTTAGTTATAACGAATACCTAAGATCAGTATCAGAACATATGAAATACTGCACTTCAAATAAACTAAATACAAGTTACTCCCTTGGTGCAATGATAAATAAAAAAAATATTCTTCAGGGTGTAAAAGAAAATTATTCTTATCTTTACACAAAAATAGATCCAAAATTAAATTGTAGTTCTATTTTTATTAAACCTAACGGTATTTATGCTATAGCTTATCATAAAGGAAATTATGAAACTATTAATTCTACATATAAAAAAATAATATCATTTTTAGATTCGTTTAACCTTAATATTGGTGATTATGCTTATGAAGAATGCATTTTAGATGAAGCTTCTGTTATCGGATTTGAAAATTACTTAACAGAAATTTCAGTTGAGGTTAATACTAAATAGATTTCTAAATGCTTAATTGAATTAATATATACAGCATCAAAGCTTGAAATAATTTCATCTTCTTATTGTATATATTTTGATTATTTCATATATCAATTAAAATTTAAAACAATTATAAATTAATATTATTGTGTTAAATTTATTTTTTTATTTAATATTTGCTTTTATATAAAATCATAAAACTTTTTTAATTCTTTCAATGGAATATCTATATCTTCTGAATATTTTTCACATGTATACACAGGTAAATTAGTCATTTCTTCTAAAATTCTTTTATTATCTATATGAATAATATTACTCTTATCATAATTGTTTAATATAATTGAATTTACAACAAGATTATGTTTTTTTATATATTCCAAAGTCAAAATAGTCCCATTTATACTGCCTAATCCTGATGGTGATACTAGTATAATTGGAATTTTTAATTTTTTTATAATATCCGTTAACATTATTTTTTCTTTATCATAATAAATTGGACATATGATCCCCCCACTACCTTCTACTGTAATATAATCATGCTCATTACATCTATAATTAAAATCAGCAACTATTTTATCCATACTAATATGCACGTTATTAAGTTTAGCTGCTAAATGAGGTGATACAGCTTGTTTAAAAATGTAACTTACACATTCATTTGGATTTCCTTTAATATTTGCTACATTATAAACATACTTTGCATCCCCAGCTACAATATCATTATTTATAATTTCTGCACCACTAAGCGCTGCTTTATAATAACCACAATTAATATTTGCTTCTCTTAATTTTTTTACAATTAAAGCAGTTATATACGTCTTTCCTACATCTGTATTAGTTGCTGTTATAAAAACTCCCTTTGCCATATTTACACCTCAAATCCTAACTCTTTTATCATTTTTATGTCATCAAAAGTTTTTATCCCACTTGTTGTTAACATATCTCCTGAAATAGCTGCATTTACTCCAGACTTCATAAGTCTTTCACCTTTATCATTAAGCAACGCTCTTCCTCCTGCAAGACGAATTTGCTTTTTGGGAAGAATAAATCTAAATAACGCAAATGTTTTTGTTATCTCATCATAAGATAATTTTTCTTGATTTTCTAATGCTGTTCCCTTTATGGGGTTTAAAATATTAATTGGTATGCTATCTACATTAAGTTCTCTTAAAGTAAATGCCATATCTATTCTATCTTCCATAGTTTCTCCAAGTCCTATGATTCCACCACTACAAACTTGAAGTCCTGCCTTTAATGCATTTTTAATAGTATGTATTTTTTCATCAAAGGTATGTGTAGTACAAATGTTAGAAAAAAAGTTTCTAGATGTTTCTAAATTATTGTGGTATCGAATTACTCCTGATTCTTTTAGTTTTATTAATTCTTCATAATTTAATAATCCATGAGAGGCACAAAGCTTAATATCACATTTGTCTTTTAATTCACTATAAGTTTTGCAAACTGTATGTACTTCTTTATTAGTTAGCTTTTTTCCAGAAGTTACAACAGAAAATCTATGTACTCCACTATTATAATTAGAAATTGCACTTGTTATTATTGATTCACTATCCAAAAGGTTATATTCTTCAATATCAGTTTTAAAATACACAGATTGTGCACAGTATTTACAATTTTCTCCACACCTTCCGCTTTTTCCATTTATAATTGTGCATAAGTTGAATTCTTTTCCACATAAACTCATTCTTATATCGTTTGCTGCACTTGCTAATTCATCTATGTTTTCTTTTGAAAGTATCATAACTTCTTTTTTAGAAATTAATTCTCCACTTAAAATTTTTTCTTTAAATTTATCTACTATATTCAATATACTTACTCCTTAAAATTGGATTTATCTTACTTGCTAATATCGCTCCTACTATACATAATACAATGTCACCTGGCATATCTAATGGAAGGCACGATAATATAATAATGCTTATTGATGTTGGAGTTTTTAAATATAAATTTAAAATTATAAATTTATATAGTATTCCAATAAAATATGTTGCAAAGAAACCTGATAAAGCTGAAATTAAATATTGCTTAAAATTCTTTGCTTTTATCTTATCAACTACGTATCCAACTAGAAATGATGCTACAATAAATCCTATTAAATATCCAAAACTTGGTCTAAAAATATATTGAATCCCACCTCCTGCTGCAAATACTGGTACTCCCAATAATCCTAACATTACATAGGTACCCACAGAAGTTGCTCCTGACTTTGGTCCTAAAATCATTCCAGATAAAATAACAAAAAGAAATTGTAATGTAAAATAGTCCATAAAGGGTACAGGAATTTGAATAAATGCTCCTATTATAATTAATGTAGTAAATAATGCACAATAACTCATATCCCTAATTTTTGATTTTCTCATAACTATAACTCTCCTATTTTTTATAAATATGTGAATAATTATAGTTGTACAATTTTAGATTGTCAACTTTATTTTTTATTAAAGTCGACAATGAATATATTATTAAAATATTTTATAAATACCCATCAAGTAGCATAAAATAATAACGAGATATTAAATAAGTACTTTAAGATAAAGAGAATTATTATGGATAAAGATTTAACACCTAGAACCTATGTAGCTTAAACTACTATTTAATAAGCCCATTTAAAAACCTTAATATATAAAAAGAACTAGAACATTTCCTTAATTGGTTGTTCTAGTTCTTTTAAATTATATATAATTTAAAATTATTTTTTTAATAGTTTTACTAAATATTTTAATTTTTCTTCACTAATTTCTCCAAATGGTTCATTATCAATTCTCACAGCAGTCCCAAAATGAAAATCTGTAAACTCCGTATTTTCCTTAAGCATTTCTATATTATTAAAATTCAATCCACCACCTAAAAGTATATTAATATGTCTTGAATTTCTTATCATCTCTTTTATTACAGATATATTTTTTACAATATCTCCAGTTCCACCAGAAGTTAATATATTTTTTATCTCTTTATATTTACTAAGTGTTTTTACACTCTCTATTGTATTAGTTTCATCTATAGCTTTATGAAATGTTACATCTATCTCCTTACAACTTTCAATTATCCTTTTAAGCTGTAATTCTGATATATTTTTATTTTCATCTAACATTCCAAGAACAACACCATTAGCACCTAAATTTCTTACTATATCAATATCTCTTATCATTATATCTATTTCATCATCACTATAGAGGAATCCTTTTGCATGATTTCGTATCATTACATTTACAGGTATTTTCACATTTTTTATTACACTTTCTATCATCCCAAAACTCGGCGTAAGTCCACCTTCTGTTAAAGCACTTACAAGCTCTATTCTATCAGCTCCACAATATTCTATAATTTTTGCATCTTCTAATGTCATTCCTATTATTTCTAACATTATATATCACCTCAAGTAATTTAAAGAAGTCGCGTATTTTACGACTCCTTATTATATATTTTTAATTATGTTTTAAAATCTAAATTATATTTTTAATTAGACTCTCATTAAGGTTTTAATTCCATCGGCAACAAATTCTACATTAGTTCCTATTATAACTTGAGCACTATTTTTATCTAATCTAACTACACCTCTCGCACCAATAGATTTTAACTTTTTCTCATCAATTAAACTTGAATCTCCTACTTCTAATCTTAAACGAGTTGCACAATTATCAACTTTTAATATATTTTCTTTTCCACCTAAATATTCTATATACTTTCCATAAACGTTTTCATCAGACATATTTAAAGTTATGTTTTCTGTAAATTCATCATCATCTTCTTCTCTACCTGGTGTTGGTAAATTTAATTTCTTTATTAATACAAAAAATATTAAGAAATAAAGAAGCCCTATTCCAAGTCCTATTGGTATTATTAATGATGGCTTAGTTGCTAAATTAAAGTTTAATCCGTAATCAATGAATCCTGCTGAGAATGTAAACCCATGTAGTATTCCCATAGAATCTACTACGAAACAAGATAAAGCGGTTAATAAAGCATGCGCTACTAATAAAACTGGTGATAAGAATATAAATAAGAATTCTAATGGTTCAGTAACACCTGTTAAGAACGCTGTAAGAGCTAATGATATCAACATTCCTGATACTGCTTTTCTTTTTTCTTTTTTAGCTGCAAAATAAATTGCAAGTCCTACTGCTGGCATACCAAACATCATTACCGGGAAAAATCCTGCCATAAAATGTCCTGCAGTAGGATCTCCTTGGAAGAATCTATTTAAGTCCCCTGCTTTACCATTAAATTCTCCTAATTGGAACCAGAAAAACGAATTTAAAACATGATGAAGTCCCATAGGTATTAACAAACGATTAAAGAATCCAAATAGTGCTACACCAACTGCACCTAATGCTGCTACACCAGCTGACGCAGTGCCTAATGCATTTTGAATTGATGGCCAAATCATTCCAAGCGGTATTGCTACTACAAATGCAATTAATCCTGACATGATTGGAACAAGTCTTCTCCCACCAAAGAATGCCAAAAATTCTGGTAACTTTACAGTTCTAAATCTATTATAAGATAACCCACCTATAACTCCTGCAAGTATCCCCCCTAAAAATGATATATTAAGTGTTTTAGCAAATTCTGCTTCATAATTCATAATCCAATATTGTTTAGTTACATTTGTTAACGTTAAATAAGTAATAACACCAGCCAATCCAGCTGAACCATTTTGGTCATCAGATAACCCTACAGCAACACCCACTGCAAATAATAACGGTAAATTATCGAATAATGCACTTCCTGCAGCTTTAAAAAAAGGTAATATTTGCGCTAGAAATGGTATAAATCCTAATGCTTCAATAACATCTGGCTGACCAATTCTAAGCATTAGTCCACCAATTGGCAAACATGCTATTGGAAGCATTAGTGATTTCCCTATCCGTTGTAAAAATTTAATCATAAATTATTCCTCCCCCTTAAATTGTTAATCTATAAAAAATTAATTTTTATACTACTTTATAGTCTTTAGGGTTTAGTAAACTAGCAGCTTCTTTATCTAAAATAACTATTAAATCATCATGAAATTGAAGTATTGAAGCTGGAACTTCTGGTGTCACTTTTCCATAAATAGTATCATAGATAGCCTTTGCTTTATTTTTTCCAGTTGCTAAAAGCATAATTTTTTTGCTTTCAAATATTGAACCTATTCCCATTGTAATGGCTTTGCTAGGTACTTCGTCTAAACTGTTAAAAAATCTTGCATTTGCAATTTTAGTAGACTCCTCTAATTCAACTACATAAGTTTTCTTTTCAAAATTTACTGTTGGTTCATTGAATCCTATATGAGCATTATTTCCTATACCCAATACTTGTATATCTATTCCGCCAGCTTCTTTTATCAAATTATCATATTTTACACATTCATTTTCAATATCATTGGCCATTCCATTAGGTATATGGATATTTTCCCTTTTTACATTTATATAGTTGAATAAATTATCATCCATAAAATAATGATAACTTTGGTTATTACTTATAGGTAAATTTTGATATTCATCTAAATTAAATGTTTTTACATCTGAGAAATCTATCATTTTATTTTCATACATTTCAACTAATTTCTTATACATACCTATTGGTGTACTTCCTGTTGCAAGACCTAATATTGAATTAGACTTTAAAGTTATTTGGCTCATTATTATTTGAGCTGCTTTTTCACTTAACTTATCATAATTTTCACAAACTAATATTTTCATAATTTTAACCCACCTCTAATTTAATTTTTATAACTATTTTCTATTTTTCAGAATTCACTTTTTAATATTTATATTATTGTGATTCTTAAAATTTTTACATAATATTATTTTATAAAGAATTAAAAATAACTCTTCCTTCTGATACTAAAAAATAACAATTCATTTCATCATCAAAAATACATATATCTGCATCTTTTCCAATATCTAAACTTCCTTTTTTATCATCTATTCCTATAGATTTCGCTGGATTTAATGAAGCCATATTTATAACTTCATTAAGTTCTAAGTTAGTATTTTCAAAAAAATTATAAACTGCTTTATTTAAAGTTAGAATGCTTCCTGCTAAAGTTCCATTAATTAGCCTTGCAGCACCATCCTTAACATAAACATCTTGTCCACCTAGCTCATATTTACCATCTTTCATACATCCAGCTCTCATACAATCAGTTATAAGAATTACTTTTTCATTACCTTTATTATTTAATATAAATTGAAATAAGCTTTTATCTACATGTATCTTGTCTGCTATTATTTCGCAATAAGCATTACTCATAAGAGCTGCACCAACTACCCCTGGTTCCCTGTGATTTAATGGACTCATAGCATTAAATAAATGAGTTATATTAGTAACTCCTAAACTTATTGCTTCCATACATTGCTTATATGAAGCATTACTATGACAAATTGATAATGTAATCTTAGTATTTTCTTTAACTTCTTTTGTAAATTCATAATCATCATCTAGTTCAGGTGAATATGAAATTAGTTTTATAACATCAGTGTAGTCTTTTATAAATTGAAAATTTGGTTTTAATATATGTTTAGAATCTTGTGCACCTTTATAAATTGGATTTATAAATGGCCCTTCCATATGAGCCCCAATAACTTTTGCACCATTAAAGTCTTTTTTCATACATTTTTTTATTATATTTAAAGAACTATAAATATTTTCTTTAGTCATTGTCATTGTTGTTGGTAAAAATGAAGTGACACCATTTTTACAAATTCCACTACTTATAGCTTCTATTGCTTCTATTGAATTATCCATAGTGTCAAAATTACAGCTACCATGTACATGTATATCTATAAGACCAGGTGTTACTATTTTTTGCTTTGCATCAATAATCTCACAATTTTCTGGTATTTCCTCACATATACTAATTATTTTTTTATCAAACAAAAGAACCTTATTTCCTAAAATCCCACTCTTAGTTACAATTATTCCATTTATTATTGCTTTCATATTAAACCCTTCCTATCAATTTTTTAGTTTTCATGTAATACTATTTCATATTCATGCTTGCCTGTCATAAATATTGAACTCGTATATTCCATTATTTCTTCTTTATCTGTATATACTAATCTATCTATTTTAAGTGCTAACGTATGATTTTCTTGATTTAATAAATCTGCAGTAAACTCATTTATCATTATTGGACTTATTACTTGTTCTGCTCTTTTGGTTTTATGATTATATCTTTCTCTATACAATGTATATAAAGAATTTTCTTTTACTAATTCCTCATTTAAGTCTTGACACATGTCTTTTGATGTATATACAATTTCTAATGCAAATGGATCATCATCTATATATCTTATTCTTTCAATCCTATATATGAGAGTATCTTTATCTTCCACATTTAGTTTTTTTCTTATACTTTTATTTTGAAAATCTAATTCAAATTTTAATAATTTGCTTTTTACTGTAAATCCCTTTTCATTCATTACTTCAGTAAATCCCAGTAACTTTTGGAATTTATGTTTTTTCTTTTCATAAGCAACAAATGTTCCTTTTCCCTGTTTTCTATCTAATAAACCTTCAGATACAAGATTTAGTATTGCTTTATTAACCGTCATTCTACTAACGTTTTGAATCTTGCAAATTTCTCTTTCTGGCATTAAATAGTTACCTTCCTTTAATTCACCACTTTTTATCATATCTCTAATTATCAAAGATAATTGAGTATGTAATGGTATGTTTAAATTTTTGTCTACTATTTTCAATTTTATCTCCCCCATCTTGGCATATTATATTGGTATATACCAATTGGTCTATACCAATATAATATGCCATATCGTTTTCAATGTCAATTATTTTTATAAAAAAATTTATTATCTTATTAAAATATTAACATATGTGCTAGTTAAATGATCTCATACTCTTTTTAGTATTCCTAATTCTGACTGCTTCATCCATTTTACTTGTACATATATCAATCTATATATTTAAAATATAGGATACACAAAAAAGCCTAATGTAGTTTTATTCTACATTAGACTTTCTATACTATATTTAATAATAACAAATAATTGTAGTTTTGGGTGTTATATTATCATAAATAGATTTAGCTGTACTATATGGCAAGTTTATGCATCCATGAGAACCACCATTTTTATAAATTTCTCCACCAAACTCTGATCTCCAATTAGCATCATGAAGTCCTATTCCACCATTGAAAGGCATCCAAAAATTTACCGGTGATGCATATCCTGGACCTCTTAATACAGTATCTTTTTGTTTGTAATATAATTTATAAGTACCACTTGGTGTTGCATATCCCGCACTCATATTTCCTGTAACAATATCACTTTGCACAACAAGATATCCATTTTTATAAAACCATAAATGTTGATTAGTCATATCTATCTCAACAAAAGTATCTGATACATTATTAAAATAACTTGCTGCTGATGTTTGATAATATGATGGGTAAGTTGTTAATGTTTGTCCATTTTTTATAAGGCTTATTAATGTTCTAGTTTCTTCATCAACATTGATTGCCCATCCATGATTATTTCCTGAATATCCACCATTAACTTTTATAGAAGTTCCTAATGAACTTCTATAAGAACTGGCTAATCCTTCTACAAAGTTTCTAACTTTAGATTCATCTAATATTATTGATAAATTAGGCTCTATTGAAATCCAATCTATTACTTTATATTTATCTACAACTTGTACCATTCCACCATAACTATAAGTTATATTAGCTGATAAATACTTGTTAATAGTATTTGCTGCATAAATTACCTCGGGTGAATTAGATGTATATTGTGGATGTTCATAACAATCCAATGTTTCTAAATTCAATTCAATATCTTGGTTCTTTATAGCCATAACTACATTAGTATATAATTTTTCTTTATTTAATTTACTTCCTATAACTTCTGATGTAATTATATAAGAATAATTTCTATATTCTAACTTTGAACTTTTAGGTTCAGTTACATTAGTTGGATTTAAACAAGATAAGTTATCTATACATTGCCTCAACAATTGTTCATCATAAGAAATTGATATGGAATCTGTAGAATTGACTTTTAAATTTATATCTTTTCCTTTAATTTCTTCAATAGTTCCACCTCTTTTTATTAATTTTAATACATATTCATCACTTGATGTAGAACTTAAAGTTTTTGCATAAGCATTTGTAGTATTAATAAAGATTATACTTAATGCTAAAATCATACTCAAAAAAGTGGCTAAGCATTTACTTATAAACTTATTATAATTATTAATTTCTTTCTCCATAAAAATAATCCCCCCTAAAACTCTTATATTAAATTAAACAATATTTTTTATCGTAGTGTTTATCTTTATTAAATAAAGCTACAACTTATTTAAAAATTATAATTTTATATTTATTATTATACATTTTTTTCCATTTGTAAAGTTTTGTGGCAATAATTATTTAAAAAGAAATTTTTTTAAATAATTACATTACATAAAATAAGGTTTCTAGATAGAGCCTTTTTACATATTATTTCCAACTATAATATATAATTATAAAAATCATCAACAATATATCTTACTTCTGTCTTAAGTTAAAATATAATTATTATTAAATTATAATAAGCTATATAATGAATTGAATTTCATTATATAGCTTATTCTTAAATAACAATAACTCTTATGTTAATTGTCAAATCTATCAACTCTAAAAAGCTTTAAATTTTCATCAATTTCACCTAAATAAAGCTTATTTAACATGATTCCACCTAGTATCGCAAAAAGTATTCCATTAGCTCCATATCCAAGATTGAACCATAATTTTTTATTCTTAGGATCTTTTCCTATAAACCCTAAATTATCTTGAGTTGAAGTAAAAGCTCCACAATATTTATATTCTATATCAATATTCTTTATATTAGGAAACATTGATTTTAATCTTTGTTCTAATATAGAGTACTTTTCACTAACTTGCTTTTTATTATAAATATCGGGAATAAAATTTATATCTTCTCCACCAATTATAATTCTATTATCACTAGTTGTTCTTAAGTAATTATATGGTTCCTTATTATCTCTAATTAAAACTTTATTATAATATCCATCAAAATTATCTAAAGGTTTTGTTGCTATATTAAATGCTGTTGTAGTTACACCAAAATTTCTACTTGTAAATAGGTCTGTGTGATAACCTGTAGCAACTATTACTATCTTACCTCTAACTTTAAAATCATACTTCGTTACTACTTCTACTCCATCATCATTATAGAGTACTTTTACAGCCTCTGTATTTTCATATACTCTTAACCCTTTTTTAGTAGATACATCTATCAGTTGATGTGTAAACTTATAAGGATCTATTTCTGCCCCGCCATTTTTAGAATATAATCCGGCTTTTAAATCAAACGAAAACGGATTATTTTTCTCTTCGATAAATTCAACATCGAATCCATTTTCTTTTCTTATTTTATATTCTTCTTTTATCTGTGCTATATCACTAGATTTAGCTGTATAAAATAAAGTATCCCTTTTTTTATAATTACATTTATTATCGTATTGTTTTATAAATTCTTCAATTTCATTCAATGCTTTTATTCCCAATTTATAGGATTGTATTACATTTTGAGTAGTAGTATACTGTTCCAATTCTCTAACTGTTCCATCTAATTCATATTGTAATAACGCTGTCGTAATTCCTGTGCTTCCATACCCAATTATATTTTTTTCTAGAATCACCGAATTTATATTATTTTTACTAAAATAATATCCTAAAATACTTCCTGTAACTCCCCCTCCAACAATAATTACATCTGTTTCTACATCTTCTGTTAAATAATTATATTGCTTAATAATTTTATTTATTTTAGCAAATAAAGAATCACCCTTAACAAATTGTAAATCCATGTTTAGACCCTCCAATATATTCTTTAATCAAAATATTTGTTTCAGATGAAATTTAACTTAATAGCAGACTCAGTAAAATTATACATATATTTAATAATCATCTGATAAAAGTATTATTTCCTAGAAAACTTTTAGTATACTTTTAAACATTACTATATCAAACTTTATTGGTTATTTTTTAGTGATTCTCATAATCTCTTAAAAATACAACATTCTATAAGTTGTCTTCATATTCTTTAAGAATATAAATTCCTAAAAATAAAAAGAGATTCTAATCAGAATCCCTTTAAAATTATTTCTTATATGCACTTTTTAATAGTTCTATTTCATTCTTATATCCCTCAAGCTCATTAGGTGTCTCAAGGAAAAATGGTAAATGACACAATTTAGGATGATTAATAATATTTGTTACAGCTTCTAATCCTATATACCCATTTCCTATAGTTTCATGTCTATCCTTATGACTTTCAAATGGATTTTTGCTGTCATTTAAATGGATAGCATATAATTTATCTAATCCTATTATACTATTAAATTCCTCTAAAACCTTATCTAACTCATTTACTATATCATATCCTGCATCATGAATATGACATGTATCTAAGCACACTCCTACATGTTCTTTTAATTCAACACGTTTTATAATTTCAGCTATTTCTTCAAAATTTCTACCTACTTCAGTTCCCTTTCCTGACATAGTTTCTAAAAGAACTTTAGTTGTTTGATCCTTTTTTAAAATAGAATTTAAAGCACTTGAAATATACTCTATACCAACTTCTGTTCCTTGCTTAACATGACTGCCTGGATGAAAATTATATAAATTATTAGGTAGATACTCCATTCTTTTTAAGTCATCTGCCATTATTTCTATTGCAAATTCTCTATTTCTTTCATCAGCTGAACATGCATTTAATGTATATGGTGCATGAGCTAATATCTTACAAAAATTATTTTCCTTTGCTAATTCTAAAAACTCTTTAACATCATTTTCATCTATATCTTTTGCCTTGCTTCCCCTTGGATTACGAGTAAAGAACTGAAAAGTATTTGCTCCAATTTTCAAAGCATTTTCACCCATATTTTTAAATCCCTTTGATGAAGATAAATGGCATCCTATATTTAACATATTATATCCTCCATATTTAACTAGCAGTTTATTTATTAGTTATATTTTAATATTATATCGATATATGCTTAAGTAAAACTAGAAAGAATATTTGACTCTTTGTTTATTGCATATATCAGAATATATTTAAAACATATCTTATTTATCTTATTATACCGCTAATAAATTATTATTTCTATATAATAATTATTATCCTTTTGCTATCTCATCTAAAGTTTCAGTTATTATTTCATAAACTCCACTATATGTCTATAAATAAAGCTTAGTATCAATTCTTCTATCATATTCTGACCATGTGCCACTTTTAGTCTTATCTTTTAATTGATTAATTTTATTCATTGTAGCATCTATAGTATCAGCATAATTTACTATAAAAGATTCTTCCATCTTCATATCTCTAGGAGATCCATATTCAAGTTTACCGTGATGTTGAGTAACACATCCTTTTATTCTGTTTACAAAATCGTCACTATAAGGAAAGGAAGTTTCACGAATAGCTTGATCTATCATTTGAACCCCAATTACAATATGTCCCTCCATTTCACCTTGCAGTGTATATTTAAAAGGCCCATCATAGTAAAGTTCATATATCTTTCCAATATCATGAAGTTTAGCAGAAAGTACTGCTATTTCATTTCTTCTACAATCATATCTTTCGCAAAGCATTGCAGTTAAATACATGACATTTAATGTATGTTCTGCAAGTCCACCTATATAATTATGATGCATAGAAACACCACCAATTCCTCGTTTAAATTTATTTAAAAACTCTTCATCTTTAAAAAAATAATCGTTTAGTGCTTTTCCTTCTTTAGATATTATGTACTTATTTGTATATTCTTCAATTTCATTCATTATATCTTCAATTGGTCTCTTTACTGTTGGTAGATAATCTTCTAAATTGTACTCTGAAATAAATTCATATCTTCTAATATCTAAATTTACGCCCTTTGTTCCATGTACCTTTAGCACCATACCTTCCTTAATATCTTGTTTTTTACTAGCTATATTTGATTTGCTTTCTCCTGTCTTATCTGCAAGTATACATACAGTCTTATTAGGATCCTTAAAAATTATCCTCATAACCATTAAATTTATTTCTATAGTTTCCTCATCTTTTAAATCGCATAAAAACTTATCTTTATCGCTCATAAAGTCCTCCATCTTAAATTTATTTATAAAAATATTATGTGTAAAAATATACAAATTATAATTATTTGTTATAAATCAAATAATTAGTATATTGTACCACAATTATATTGAAAATTTATAAATAATAATAAGTATTGCTAGCTCCTCTATCTAATTTTTAATCTAAACTAATACTAATTTAAAAACCTGTACATTAAAAGATTTCATAGACCTTGTCCTCATTAGTTTCATTATTGACTATAAGGATCTTAAGATTTGATAAGCCTCTAGATCCATTATTCTCACTAGGATATATTAAATAACACATATTATTTTTATCTATATATGCACAATCTAGTAACTCCATATCTCCATATTTTTTAATACATTCATCGTTATAATAATTTATTTTATTATATTCATCTTCAAAATAATGTGGTCCTTTATACTCATCATTAAAATTACTAATATTACTTTTACTTAATTTATCATTTTCAATATTATATAAATAAGCATTATCATGATCAGAATCATTATAAATTAGTATCTCACTTCCGTCTTCTTTTACTTTAAAAATAGTAACTTCATCACCTTGAATATAGTTCATATTAATATTCTTTAAGTTTATAGCTCTATAAATTTGCTTATTAGAAACATCATATACAATTAAACCAATAGTTCCATAAAAAATAACTCTATCTTTTGAAGCATATGCTAATTCTGTAAAAAGGGCCATCTGTTTATCTTCCATTTCTTTAGCAATTCCATTTAAATGTTTTTGATTTAATATGTTGCAAGCTGTAAATTGAAAAATAATTATACTCATAGTAAAAAACAATATAAAATCAAAGCAATTCTTTTTTAAATTAAATATATTTTTTGACAATACCTAATACCCCCATCTTAAGATTCTAAATCTCTTATTATATATAATAACATTAAATACCCTTTTTAATTTACAAAATATGTTATAATTGTTCTGTTTATATAGAATTAATTATATATGAATAACAATTTTAAAACTCTATAAAACAAACCTTACAAAATTGAAATATTACAGTCACATAAATGAATACTAAAATATAACTATTTGATTTAAAATTAGCTCATACCTTACAAATAACAAATAAATATTCAATAAAATCAATACAATTGGAGGCGTTAATTTTGAAAAAGATATTTATAACATTAGGCATAGTTGGAGCATTATTAATTGGAACTGGAGTTTGTGCAAGATCTGTATTGTATCCATTAAATAATAAAGATAATATACAAAAATACTCTAAAGAATACAATGTAAAACCAGAAGTGATAGCTGCTGTAATACATTTTGAAACTGGTTTTAAATCAACTCCTTATAAAGAAGGACATAGAGTTGGTTTAATGAATATAAAAGATACTGAAGGTATAAAAATGTCTAAAGAAATTGGGTTAAATATTACAGATCCTAAAGACATTGCATCAGATGATGTAAATATACAAATTGGTACATGGTATATTTCTCATAATGGTGGTGATTCAAATTTAAATGATATGATGGGAAAATGGGTTTTGCGTAATGACGAAAAAGTTGAATCAAAAATAATTGAATATGCTAAACAATACTATGGTAAAAAAATAGAACAACGCTCTAAAATATACAAAATATTATATCCAGAACTTAAATTTTAAATTCCTCTACCCTAATACTAAATAACTATATTGAATATTATCTTTACATAAAAAAACGTGGCTTTATGTCACGTTTTTTAGTTGAGAGTGCAAAAGTTAAAGTGAAGAGTTAAGGAATTTTTTCCTTAACTCTTCACTTTAACTTCTCAACTAATATTAATTCACTATTTTATTATTATTTAATCAAATATTATTTTATGGTTTTTTTGAAAATTATCTTTTAATGTAAGGGATAAACTATTTGCTCTGTTTCCCTCTATTATATTGGTCACAGTAAAATCCTTAACTCTATCAAATAGTGTGAAAATAGTTTTGGCCTTATTTTCACTATTATATACTTTCCAATATCCACAAGTTAAACATTTTTTCTCTGAACACTCCATAAAATCTTTAACAT
The DNA here is from genome assembly GCF_031344075.1 of Clostridium aquiflavi. Taxonomy (NCBI): domain Bacteria; kingdom Bacillati; phylum Bacillota; class Clostridia; order Eubacteriales; family Clostridiaceae; genus Clostridium; species Clostridium aquiflavi. The sequence goes on along the minus strand of NZ_JAVJAN010000021.1, from coordinate 37,308 downwards.
CTTCTAAAGGATATCCTAAAAATATTCCTAATTCATGAGGACAATTATATACTTCATATCTATCTTTTAATGTATTCAACGCATCTTCTACTGATAGCTCTCTATCATATCCTACACAATTAAGAAATTTTAAATTATCCTTCTTATTGATATATTTTTCTAATAGCTCTTTATCATAAATTAATACTATTAAAGACTTATCGCTATCTCTCAATGAAATATAACCTAAGTTTAATTTTCTCAAATAATCTTTTCCATACATATTCCATAAGTAAAATATATCCTTATTATCATATTTACTTAAATTCAGTGTAATTGATGGCTTCAATCTAGCACTTATTAATGCAACATTATAAGATATAAAAGTTTCAATATATTCTTTTCCCTCCATACCATTTAATAAGTTATAAAAAGTACTAATTTTTTCTCCCATCATTACTCCTCCATTAATTAATTACTTAATTTAGCTATTTCTCTTCCGTATTGAATGCATTGTTCTTCACTTTCACCTTCCGGTGCATAATTTACAATTAGTGGTTCTAAAGCCACATTAACTCCTGAAGCTGTCATTTCTTCTTCCCAGCTTCTCATCCACTGTCCATCACCCCATCCATAAGATCCAAACAATATAACTTTTTTATTTTTTAAATCATCTTGAACATTCTCTAATAATGGTAAAAATTCTCCTCCTTCAAGTTCTTCATCGCCCATAGAAGGACATCCTAAAACTACTATGTTTTCATCCTTTAAACTATCTACATTAGCATTAGAAATATTTATCAGTTCAGTTTTAACTTCTGAGTCTTCAATTCCTTTTGCTATTAAATTTGCCATAGCCTCTGTATTACCTGTACCACTCCAATAAATTATTTTCATAAATCCTCCTCTTTGTTCCCTTGTTGAGAACAATTATCAATTTCATTATATTATTATAATATTCTACTTAAATAATGTTGTCAAGAGTATTTTTAATAAAAACTATATAACTAAAATATATTAATTTATATAAAAAGACCTTGGTAATTCTTTTTAATTACCAAGGTCTAAAAAGCATTATTTATATTACTACTGAACTTTCAGTTATTATATCTTATTTAATACCAATTTTCTACTTTTCATTAAGTAAATTGTAAATATAACAACCCCTATTATTAGCGTAACTCCTGCATATGCATAAATACTTCTATATCCATAATCCATAACTACTTCACCCCAAATTATTGAGCCAACTCCATAGCCACCATCTAATAGTGCATAATAAATAGCATTAGCCATTCCTTTTTTATTTTCACTTACTGAATCTAATATCATAAGATTAATTATTGGTAATAATGATCCCATCATAATTCCACATAAAAATCCAAATATTATTAATTGAGGCATTGTTTTAACTATTGACATTCCAAATATAGATACTGAAAAAATTATTAATCCATATGATAATACTGCATTTGTTCCGAATTTACTTACTATTTGATTTATAAACAATCTTGATGCTAATATACCTAAAGCATTTATTGTGAAAAATAATCCAATATTACTAAAGCCTAACTCTATTCCATATAAAGCTGTAAATGCCAAAATAGTACTTTCTGCAACTGCTGCTAAAAATAATATGATTGCAGGTACAAGCATATTTCTTTCATTTACTTTTTCTTCAGCATTATCTTTATTATTCTCTTCATTTAATTGAGTTTTTGTAGTATTTTCACTATATGATAATTTTAAAGATATCAAAATTGTTATAATAGCTACAACTGTTGTTGTAATAAATAATAATCTAAAGTTTTCATAGCTCTTACCAACTAAAGCTAATGCAATTGATGGTCCTATTGCTGTAGTTATAGTTATTCCTACTCCAGAATATCCTATTCCTTCAAGCATTCTTGATTTTGGTGTAACATCTGTAACAATTGTTGCTACTGCAGTAGAAGATATCCCGAATCCAAATCCCTGAAATATTCTTAATAATATAATCATTTGTATATTATTTATAGCTAAATATGATATTGTTGACAGTGCAGTTATAGCTACACCTAATATTAATATTTTCCTTCTTCCAACCTTGTCTAAAAGTTTTCCTGCAAGCAATCTAATAAATAATGCTGCTAATGTAAATGCCCCTGTCATCATGCCTGCATAGGTATCAACATTAGTAATTTGTTTTGTATAAATTGATATTGTTGATAATAATAAATTACAAGCTAGGTTTACCCCTATTGTAATAAATAATGCCAATATAAAATGACTTGTCCATAGTTTTTCTTTTTTATCCATTACGTTATCCCCATCCTATATTCGTTTTTCCTTACAATATTTTAACTAGATACTTGAAAATAGATTGTAGTATAGGCTACAATCTATTTAATAAATATTTTTTATAGATGGTGGTTTTATGAATAATAAACTAAAATTTTTTCCCAGTTCAACTGTAAATATAACATCTGAATTTTATAAGGTATTTGAAGATGCCGGTACACTAAAAAAATATCGTAAAAATGAAATAATATATTTCCAAGACGATATAGCTGAAAATTTCTATTTAATTAAATCAGGAAGAGTTCGAGTTTTTTTAATATCTCCTCAAGGTACAGAACTTACTATTGAAATTTTAAGGAAAGGAAATCTTTTTGGTGAATCATCTTATTTTGCCTATGGTTCTAGAATGACCTCTGGTAGCGCTGCTACAGATGTGGAATTAATCGCTGTAAGCCTAAGTGATCTTTATCCTTATCTAACAAAATATCCTGAATTAATGATTCAAATGTTCCATCTTATGTCACTATCCATTCAGAATTTATCAATTCAAGTTACTAGCATGGCTTTTTTAGAAGCCGATAAAAAAACCGCTGAATTATTAGTACGTTTAGGTGTGTATTTTAAGAAAAATAAATGTGATAATTCCTACACTATTGATTATTCGCATGAAGAGATTGCTCAATTAATCGGATGTTGTAGAGTTACTGTAACCAAAATATTAAATAGATTTCAAAAGGATGGATTAGTATCTTTAGGCTATAAAGAAGTAAAAGTTATAGATGAAAAAAAACTGAAAGAACTTGTTTTTTATTAAATTCATTTGAATAATCTATGATTATATTAAATACCTGACTATTATTACTAAAATCCGTTGTTTTAGGTATAACCTTAACTTTTTCATTAATTGAAGTACTTTTTATATTTAATTCATCACATGTCTTATGTATTGTAAATATAATATAAATAGGAACTATTAAATTCCAGTAAAATTTTTTCTATGTAGGTGATTAAAATGTACTATTTTGATAAAAAAATTAGGAAGGAAGTATCAGTACCTTATCCATTATACCAATCAGAAAAGGGAGAGTACTTCATTGGTCAGACACCAAAATTAATTGGTGAAGATCAGCATGCTTTAGCTGCATTAGTAAATCCTATTGGTTCAAAAGTAAACATTTATGTGAATGCTATAACTGTAACAAATATTTCAACTCTTAATTTATCAGCTGAATTTTACCTTAGAGCTACCCTAAAGAAAGGTATGGTTAGTGATTCAGTTAGCTGTACTAACTTAGGTATTATTCCAAAACCAATTCCTGAAGGAAAAATTAAATATTTAACTACAGTTACCAAACCACCTCAAGATGGTGTAAATATATTTAGTCGAATAGTTTCTTCATATTCAACTTTAGTAATTGATGGTGGACAGATAATTATTTCACCTGGACAATCTCTTATAGTTTATCTTGGAGGATTTCTTCCACTTGAATTTGATAGTGCAATAGTTGCTTTCGGATGGTGGGAAGAAACAATATACGAGTATCCATGCTGCCATTGCTAAAATAAAATTTTTTTATTAACCTATAAATATTTTAAGTATTAAAATCCACGATATTTCCGTCGTGGATTTTTTAGTATAAATTAAGTGTGACTCTTTTAATTTACTTTTTAATTGGAATCCATATTTCACATCTATAATCTGAAGAATATATATCACCTTCAGGATAAATCTCTAGCTCTGGTGCACAAGCATGCTCATATCCCGTAGATGGCAACCATTCAGTAAATATCCTTCTGGTAAGATCTTGTATAGCATCAGGTAACGCTCCAGATGATTCAAATATAGCCCAAGTAGCAGCAGGTATTGTTGCTGAAACATATCCTTTTGGAATAGAGTCTTTGATTTCCTCAACCCCTATCATATAATTAAATTCATCTTTGCCAAAATCTTTACATATCCCTAGAACCCCTAGCTTGCCTACTTTTGAGCAAATCCAATTGTATGAACCATCTTTCATACAATTGTTCCAAAATTCAGGTACTTGTTCAAAATTTTCTCCGTCAACCATAGTTATTCTTGTTTGTTTACCAACTACTCTAAAACTCTCTTTCTCAACGATTTTATAATTCATATCTTTATCTCCTTTTATTGAAATGTGAAAGGATAGTTTTGGATATGCCTTAAGATTTGCCTCTGGCTCACGTGCAGCTGATGGACTCATTCCATACATTCTTCTAAAAGCTTTTGTGAATGCTTCTGGTGTTTCATATCCATACTTATAAGCTACATTAATAATTTTTTCACCAGATATAATGTCTTGTGCTGCCAGTGTAAGTCTTCTTCTCCGTACATATTCAGCTATTGTTACACCTGTTATCACATGGTACATACGCTGAAAGTGAAACGGGGATGATAATGCAATTTTAGCTACCTTTTCAATATCAAGCTTTTCAGTGATATTATCTTCTATATATTCAACTGCCTTATTCATTGAATCAAGCCAATCCATAAACTCACTCCTTACTATTTCTATATTAAAGGTTTTATATTTATTTATCCTGTCTTTAAATGCTATCCGATGATAGGTTATAAATTTGTTGCTTATATATTTTTATTTACATGTATTTTCTCTTTGTGAATTTAGAATTATCCAATCAGTGGAATCAAGTTTATCCATAAGTGCATCCATACCATTTTGCAGTTTATATTCAATTTCTTCCTTATACAAAGGAAGCACATAATATATATTAATTCTATTACTATCGTTTGTATTTATTACACTGATTTCTTCTTTAAACATATTAAATATAACACCATTTAGTCCTGTATTTTCTGAATATGAATCATATGTTTCATAATTTGGTACAGTATGTCCATATGCAAGCCATGTATTATATTCATGAGGAAAGCGTGCCATTTGTTTCATTAATCTAATAGGCCAGTAATTGTTCTCATTTTTTATGCTTTGCTCTGTCAACTCCCAATCTGCTGGTAAAAACATCATTAGCTCTGACCTGTAATATAATTCTCTTTGATCTTCCGGTATTTCATCTGGAAGGGTCATAGGCATGCTACTCATTCCAGTTGTAAATAATATCTTAAAAGGCTGTTCTTCAGTTGCTTCCATAATTGTTATATCAATATGTATAGTATCAGAAATCAACTCATGAAAAGTAGACGATTGCCTTCCTGGAAAAACTTTATCAAAATGTTTTTTAATTTCTTCTACATATGGTGTAAACGCTACATTATCCATATCACTTAATGATTCATCATATCTATATACACTTGTTCCATCTTCTGAAGTCCCTTCTGATTTACCACCAAATATTTTTTTAAATATATTTTTCATTTTCTTACCTGCTTTCTTTTGTCTAAAATTAATCATAATTGTATATATTATACTATTTAATATATAATTTAAAAATAAATATAAAATGAGCTGTTACTCAAATCAACTAATCAGTTAATTATGCAACAGCTCATTCTATAGTCTACTTATTTTAAATTACAAAATCATTTTTGCAAATTCCATATTATCAAAGTTATTTTCTTTGATATACTCTAAAATCTCACTTCTATAATTCTTATCGTGCTCTACTGCTTTTATAAATACTTGGATAAACTCTATCATATCTTCTATAGAATCTTTTCCATTATGTATGTATTTTCCAACTAGATAAAACCTCATTAATGAATATCTAAATAAAAGCATAATATACCCTTCAAACATAAAATCACTTTCTGAAAAAGGGAATAAATTATTATATATAAAGTTCACCATATAATTTTCAAATATGTAACTGTTGTTTTCTATATACATATCTGTATATTTTTCAAATGCATTTATATATTCCTCTGCATTTTCAATTACACCATCATTATCTTTAATATTATATCCCTTTAAAAGTTCTTTAGTGTAGTTTTTAAATTTATCACTATCAGTTTCATTTACTATATCTAAAGAATCAACTACATTTTTAAAAAATGAAACTTGAAGTGCATAATTCATACGCTCTCTTTTATAATACTTAGATTTAGTTTCTATATCATATTTATTTATAAATTCCTTTATTTTACCATTCTCTAGATCTTCTATCTCATTTAAAAAATCACCAAGAACATATAATCTAGAACTTATATTTAAATTTCTATTTTGTACTATTTTTATTGAAAAATCTCGTATTTCTTTAAAATACTTTATAGGTGTATCTTTGAATTCTGATGATCTAGTATTAAGTACACCAGACATAGTATACTTACCTAAATTCCTCTCACTTTCCTTGAATTCTATTTTTTCTTTACTCCCAAGAATAATTCTTGATGCTTCTGGACATGCTGAATCAAGGCATATTTCATAATGATCGTCTACTTTATTTAGCACTCTAGGAAATTGAGTACAAACACTAGAAAGATAATCTTCACCAAATTTTCCTTGAATCAAACAATAATTATCATCATCTAAAAACGGACATCTTTTTACTTTGTTTAATTTAATTCTTCCATAATCTAAATTTTCATTAGTACAATATTTATTGTTATGAACATTTTTTTGGAACATCTTCTTCATGGTTTCATCTTTAACTTTATGATATTTTTTAAATGTTTCTTTATCAATATCTATATCCCATCCAATGCAACAGTTATCTTCACATTTTCCTCCAATGCACTGAAACTTCTCTATATATGATGGATATATCATTTTTACACTCTTTTTCATGTTTATCTTCCTTACATTTTAATATTTTATCTAAAGCTAATTATATCATCAACATCACATATAATGATAAATATTTACGCTTTAATACTTACTATAAATTATTAAATATTTAAAAGTAATTTAAATTTTTAATAAAAAACTCTAGTTGATATTATATCCTTTTTAAAACTTTCTAGTGTAACTTTTAAATTTATCTTTATGGTGTTAATATAAAATAGTAAATACAATAAAACAAACTAAATAAAATAATATTAGTTTTAAAAATTTGTGTACATTATTAGAAAACAAAAGATATGACTAGTGCTAAACTTGAAAAATTTATTTTTATTAGTTTTAGGAGGTATAACAATGAAAAAAATTATTAATTTAGGTGTAATAGGTAGTGGTGCAATAGCTGAGAATTTTTTAGATGCTGCCTCTAATTTTAAGAATTTAAACTTTCACACATTTTATTCAAGAAATGAGGATACAGCTAAAAAATTTAAAAATAAGTATAATTTTTATAAAGCATCAACTTCATTAAATGAAATGTCAAAAGACAAAGAATTAGATGCTGTGTATATAGCTTCACCAAATGCACTTCACCACGATCATTCTATACTTTTTCTTGAAAATAAAAAGCATGTTTTATGTGAGAAGGCATTTGCATCAAATTATGTTCAAGCTTTAAATATTATAAATACAGCTAAAAAAAATAACGTAGTAATAATGGAAGCTATGAGACTTACTTGCCTTCCAAACTTTATAAATGTTAAAAATAACCTTCATAAAATTGGTGAAATTAGGAGATATTTTGCAAGTTACTGCCAATATTCATCTAGATATGATAAATTTAAAGAAGGCATTATACTGAATGCTTTTAAAAAAGAATTATCTAATGGATCTCTTATGGATATAGGGATATATTGTTTATCACCCATGATAAATTTATTTGGAAAACCACAAAATATAAAATGTAATACATTATTTTTAAGTAATGGTGTTGATGGGCAAGGAAGTGCAATACTTGATTATGGTTATATGGATGCAGTAATACTTTACTCTAAAATAGCAAACTCTAATATCCCCTCAGAGATACAAGGTGAAAAAGGAAGTATTATAATTGACAAAATAAATACATTCAAAAATGTAAAATTAGTGTACAATGACGGAACTATCGAAAATTTAAGTGAAAATCAATATGATAATGATATGTATTATGAAATTGAGGAATTTATTAAATTAATTAATTCTAGTGATGTCAAAGCTACTTATTCATCTCTTAATACTTTAGATAATACACTTGATACTATTAGTACTATTGATTCAATAAGAAATAAGCTGGATATAGTTTTTCCTGCAGATAATATATAATCTATTGTGGTAAATAGTATCTAAAATTCTTTTTAACTTTATATTTACCTTAATCTAAATCTTTCTTATTATTGTAATAAAATTACTATTATTAAAATAAATTAAATTGGATAAAGAAAAATTTAAAGCTATTACATCTATAAATGGTAGATATTCTAATGAATTATTAAGACTTAAAGAAGAATTTTATAATAAGTTTATGTCTATAAAATAAAAAACTGTACAAATAAATGTACAGTTTTTTTTCTTCTATGCTGAGGCGAGGTATGACTATTAGTGTCCTCGAACTATTTCATAAAGTTGCTCTTGAACATTAAAATTTTTGTAAGCATATTATATTTCCATTTCCTTAACATCATCAGCTATTAATAAATCAGCATCAGTAATCTTTACTACTTCATCAACAGTTACACCTGGTGCCACTTCCATTAATACTAATCCTTTATCTGTAACCTTCATAACCGCTTTGTCAGTAATTATAAGATTAACGCATTTTTTAGCTGATAAAGGTAATGTGCATTTCTTTAGCACCTTTGGATTCCCTTTTTTATCATTATGACTTAAGGCAGCTATTACATATTTTGCTCCTACTAAAAGATCCATTGCGCCACCCATACCTGGTGCAAAAACCCCTGGTATCTTCCAATTTGCAATATTTCCTTCTTCGTCGACCTCTAAAGCTCCTAGTGCAGTTATATCAACATGTCCACCTCTTATTATTGCAAAAGATAGATCCATTTCAAATGTTGATGCTCCTGGCAATAAAGTAATTGGAGCTCCACCAGAATTGGCTAAGTCAGGATCAGCTTCACCTATGCTTGGAGTTGCACCAAACTTCAATGCACCATTTTCACATTGTAGTATTATTTCCATTCCTTCTGGCAAATAGTTTGCAGCCATATTAGGTATACCAAATCCTAAATTCGCAACCATTCCTTCTTTAAATTCTTTTGCGATTCTTCTTGCAATTATTTCTTTACCATTCATCATTTCTCACCCCTATTTCATTTTATTAGTTCTTGTCCATAAATCTTCAAAATATTTTGTTCTCTCTTCAAAAGAGTCGCCTTGAACTATTATATCTACCAATATTCCTGGTGTTCCAACACTATCAGGTGAAATTTCACCTACTTCTACAATTTCATCTACTTCAGCTATAACTAAATCAGCTGCAAGTGCCATACTTGTATTTGTTCCTTTAGTTGTTCCTCTATATACGATGTTACCAAGTTTATCAGCTTTATATCCCTTGATTATTGCAACATCTGCCTTTATTGCTGGAAATACTAAATATTCTTTGCCATCTATAGTAAGTTTATCTCTTCCCTTTTCAATTTCAGTTCCAAGACCAGTTGGAGTTATAACTGCACCAAGTCCAGCCCCCCCAGCTCTTATACATTCTACTATAGTTCCCATAGGTATAAATTCCACTTCTAATGTACCTGCATTGTATTGTTCTTGTATTTCAGGACAAGTTCCAATATGTGAACCTATAAACTTTTTTATTTGTTTATTTGCTACAAGCTTACCAACATCATGAGTTTGTCCTGGATGAGCTGATACAGCTTGAATAAGTGTAAGATATTTAACATTTGTCTCTGCTAATGCATCTATCATCTTTAACGGAGCACCTATTCCTAAAAACCTGCTGTCATAATTTTCATTCCATCTTTAATATTTTCTACTGCTTCTTGTATTGTCTTAATCTTTGTCATTTCTCTATACACCTCCAAAGTTTTATAATCTAACATGGACTACTTGTTTTGAAACTAATCTTGCTATCTTAGAAATTCGATTCTTAGATTATTATTATTCTTATCTAATAATTTTATTCCAACCTTATCCAAATATCAGAAGTATATGTGATTTAATTCTTTAATATAAACCAGTATAAATATTTAGAAACATGCAAATAATCATAATAAATTATAATAAATGTTTTAGGTGATTTTATGTTAGAAACTGAAAAAGCTTATATTGCTGGAATAATAGATGGTGAAGGTAGTATAATGCTTCAAAAAATAAATTCAAATGAGCATCCTTCACCTTGTATATCAATAGCATCAACAACAATAGAATTATTAAATTGGATAAAAGATACAGTTGGTAAAGGTGCCATTAAAAAGAAGAAAAATTATGATATTAATAAACATAGAGATTGCTATAGTTATATTCTTAGGCGTAATGATGCAATTAATTTTTTAGAAGATATATACCCTTACTTACTTATTAATTCAAAGAAAAGAAGAGCTCAATTAATCTTAGAGAAATACAAAGCTCTTACTCCTAGAAATGGTAGATATTCTGCTGAATTATTGAAACTTAAAAAGGAATTCTATAATGAATTTATGGCTCTAAAATAAAAAAACTGTACAAATAAATGTACAGTTTTTCATGGTGGAGGCGAGGGGTCACCGGCGTCCATTATCTCTAATGGTGCTGACTATATCTTAATCTTGTGGACAATCTCTACAAGACTCTTGGCGTATTATAGAAGCATAGTATAGTTTTAATCTTCTATCCTAGTATTCCGTAACATTAATAAATAATATCCTTAGGAACCTATAAGTCGATACGAGGCTGTTAAGTTTCCTTACATACCTCTCGGTATTGCCGGCAACATTATTTGCTACGGTTTCACCGATAAAGCCAAGTTTTCACTTAAGGATCACTCCCTAATGCGACTTTGTTACAAATCGAACCCCTGTCCGAAAGTAGATGCATCTGACTTTCTACGAGTGTAGTCTATATATTAAAATTCGCTCATATGAACGCCTACAGACAGGCAACATACTTGCTAGCTTCATAAATACCCCTCTAGCTCAAAGCTTTGCTAAACTTCGTTTCCCACTTTAATGACACCAGTGATCCGAAGCGTGGGCACCCCGGGCTGATGAACAGCGCTAAATTAGGCTGCTATTGCAAAATTGTCTTCTGCGTTTATCTTTTTGCATACTTGATTAACGAGGTGACATGCTGCCTCGACTCGCTTATCAAACTCCTCTTACCCCCGTCGAAGCCAAAACGCCCCCATGTTAGTAACGAAGTTTGAAACTTCATTATTCAATTTTTCTTTGTTCCTAAATTATATATTATAAAAAATATAATGTCAAATATCATATTACTACAATAATTACATAAAATAGATTCTATATAAAAAAACAAAAAAAGTTCTTTTTATAATTTAAAATTATAAAGAGAACTTTTTAAATTCCTTATCTACTTTCTAAGAACTCAGTTAACCTATTTACAGTTGACATATCTTCTCTTTCTAAATCTGTAGGTTGTAATTTTATTCCTAGCTTTTCTTCTATTTGAAGTAACATTTCAATTATTGCTAAAGAATCTAATAATCCCGCTTCAAAAAGATCTAAATCTAAATCTTCTGCAATTTCATCATTTCCAGTAACTTCAATAAACATTTCTAATACTTTATCTTTCATAATTAACACACATCCTTTTCACATATAGTATAGCAAATGATAATCTTGAATTCATTCAAAATTTATTATAGCAATACTTTATTTAAATAAATATCCTGAAAATATTAACATACCAAAACATACAATATGGAATGTTACTACTCTTTGTATCATTTGAAACCATTTTTCTTTTTTATGCTTTTTATAATAAGATGATTTTCTTTGATATATATCCGTTAAAACCAATGCTGAACCTTGATACAATCCATAAATTATGTAATATGTAGTTAGTCCATGCCACAATCCCATTACAAACATTGTTATTATTTGTGCCACATGTGATGCTATAATTCTATTTTTGAATCTTTTCTTTCTCATTGAATTTAATACAAATCTTGAAAAGATATAATCACCAAACCATCTTGATAAAGATATATGCCATCTAGTCCAAAATTCCTTCATATCTTTACTTACAAAAGGTTTGTTAAAGTTATCTGGTGTTTTAATTCCAAATATATAGCTAGTTCCAACTGCAAATAAACTATATCCTGCAAAATCAAAGACTAGATATAATGTATATGCATACATATAGTTCCAACTATTTAATAAAGTTATATCTGTAGGTATCTTTAATAGCCAATACGTATCTATTAAATATGCCAAGATAAATTTATATCCTATAGCTAAAATTATTTTTCTAAACCCTGGTATTAAATATTCATTTATATATTCTTCTTTTTCAATCTTACCATTTAAATTTTCCTCAAATCTTTTCCATCTATCAATAGGTCCTGAACTTAAAGTTGGGAAAAACATTATGAAATATATAAATGTAGTGAATTTTATTTCTGTAATTCTTCCATCATAAATTTCAATTATCATTTGAATAGCTTTAAAATTCAAATATGATAAACCAATAAATCCAATAACAGATGAATATCTAGTAACCCCTGCTAATTTGCTAATAACAACAGGAAGCATTGACAAAAATAATGCTAACCAATATATGTACTTATTATCTGTTTTCTTTCTTATAAATAAATACATATATATTACAAAAGTTTCACCAATTAAAAACATTAAAAATAGATACAATCCTATACTTTTAGTCATGATTAATAAAATCATAACTGCTGATACAATTATTCCATAATATTTAGGTTTTATTCCATTTAGCCCTAATATTATTGCTGGAATAAATGTTAGTAATAATAAATATAAATAAAAGTAATCTCCATATTGCGTTAACTTCATTATAATTCCTCCGCTAATTTCTTCCTATCAATTTTTCCGTTTATATTAGTAGGAAATTCTTTTACTATTTTTATATTTCTCGGAATCATATATGAAGGTATTAATTCACTTAGCTCTTTTTTTATCATTATTCCATTTTTTAATCCACTTAATCCATTGTCCTCTTTTAATTCAATGAAAGCAGTTAAATATGCTATCTTTCCATCCTTATTTACTGGAACAACAGCTGCATTCTTTACATTACTTACCCTTACTAAGTTATTTTCTATATCTTCTATCTCTATTCTATAACCATTTAGTTTTATTTGGAAATCTTTTCTACCACAGTAATATAAGTTTCCATTAACATAGTATCCTAAATCTCCAGTTCTATAAGCTCTGCATCTTTCTCCGTTATACTCATCATAATAAAATGATTTTTTAGTCATTTCTTCATTATTAAAGTATCCTTTGCTTACACTAGGACCTACTATTATAATTTCTCCTTTTTCTTCATCTTTTAAAACATTTCCTTCTTCATCAACAATCTTAACTACTGATTTCTTCATAGGATATCCAATAGGTAAACTTCCTTCTTGTAATAATACTTCTCTATTCATATCATTTATACTTACCGCTACCGTTGCCTCTGTTGGACCATATCCATTTATTATTCTCGTATTTGGAAATCTCTTCAAAAGTTCTTCACATAATGGCTTAGGAAGTATTTCTCCTACAAATACCATAGCTTTTAAATTAGTTAACATATTTGAATTAAAGTTGTCCTCAGTTACACACATTCCAGCAAATGATGGTGTAGATACCCATATATTAATTCCTGAATGTTTTATATCTTCAAACATTTGTTTTAAATTTGAAAGTGTATTTTTTGAAAATCCATGTAGAGTTTTTCCATAGCATAATCCTGGATAAATTGAAGTTACAGATAAATCAAATGAATAAGCAGCTTGATTCATAAATACTTCTTCACTTTCATCTAGTTTTAAATAATCTGCCATCCACTCAACAAAATTATCTAAATTGTTACTGCTTATTTGCACTCCCTTTGGCTTTCCTGTGCTACCAGAAGTGAATAAAATATATGCATTTTCATCTTCTTTTACCCATTTTTCTGGACTTACTTCTAAACCATTATATTCATTAACTATTTCTCTAATTTCTTTTTCTTTTAAAACTAATATATTATCGAAAACATTACCTTCACTAAAATCTATAAGAACTTGTGGATTTACCTCTTTAATAATTGCATCCACTCTTTCTTTAGGATAACTTATATCTATAGGTATGTATGCTCTCCCACATTTTAATGCTGATATCATAGATGCCATCATTAAATTTTCTTTATTTCCGTAAATAATAATAGGGGTTCTATCATTACCTAATTTCTTTAATACAAAACTTGCTATACTTTCTGATATATTATCTAATTCTTTATATGTCATAGACATTCCATCACAAGTTAATGCAACTCTATCACTTTTTGAAAACTTCTTTATTCCTTCTAATATCTTCATTTTAACTACACCTTTCTTTAAAATTGATTGTATATAAATGGAATTTCGTTAAATGGTTCAAATACTAATATTAAAATAGCAAAAATCACTACTATTGAACTTATTAAAACAAATTTTAATTCTTCATTATTCTTTAAAGCGTTTATATAGTTCTTCATCTACTTTAAGCCATCCTTTCCATCCTAAATGCATTACATCACACATAAAGTAAGGTGTATATTCTTCATCTTTTAAGTTTAAGACATCAAAGCCTTTTTCTTCTGCCATCTCTTGAACTTTATCATAAAATTCATCTCTTTTTTCTTTGCTAAGTCCAGTATAGTCATACCATAATCCATTTGTTGGCATTAATATTATGTATGGCTCTATTCCTAATTCAGTACAAGTATCTAAATATAACTCATAATCCTCAAATTCTTTTGATTTCATTAAATCAACATTCTTATTTGAATCTTTTTGTGATTCTACATTGCTTTTTAAGTTATTGTTATAATAACTATCATATACCATAAATTCATTGTTAGTTACTTGTGGACTTGCTTCTTCCTCTGCTCTTTTATATTCCTCATCCCAATTAACTATTTCACTTTGAATTTCACTTTTTTCTGGTAATTTTTTTAACTTTTTATATAATAGTCCTTTATCTTTAAGTTCAACCACTTCTTTTCTTGCAATAAAATAAGGCTTACATAATATATCAGCCATGTTATATAAAAAATTATCACTACTATACATTTTTGAATATAATCTTTCTGGTGCAAATTGAGTACTTCCAGATAATAAACTACATATTCTAGTTGCATATTGTTTTTTATTACCTTCACTTATTTTTTCATTACTTAAAAAATTATAAAATTGTACTGGTGAAAAATTGGCTTGAAAACTGCCTGAATCTATTCCACCTTCTCCCATAAACCATTGTAATGAAAGTACTAGTGCAACTTTTTTACCTTCCATATCAACTTGTTGACTTCCCAATATAGATGATTGATGTAAATGTTGAGAATACGATCTTCCATTTGTAACAATTTGATCTAATCCCTTAACTGGGAAAAATGTTGTAGGTAATTGTGAAACTGGAGAACCTAATTCTGATGATCCTTGTAATACTAATTCATTTTCTTGAGTAATATACTCATTATATGCTAATCCTTTATCCTTATATATGCTCCCATATTCCTTATTTATGCTGGTTAAATCCTTAGACTTTAACATATCATTTAATTCTTTATCTAAAAAAATATTTAAAGAAGTAACTGTTATTAGCATTATAATGATAGGAAGTATTATGTATATAGCTATCTTTTTCATATTGTCCCTCCTTTTTAATAATCAACTATTTATCATTAAAATTTTATACACATTAATTCTAAAAATAAATATCATAAATCCTTTTAATATCATTAATATTTTATACATATAATTGTATCAATGTCAATATTATCTGAGTTGACGTTTTATTTTTCTAAGATTCACTTTAAATCTGTTACATTTGAAACAGATTTAAAACTTTCTCTATACTATAATAAATATTATTAGGTTGTATTTAAATCAATATTGTTTGTTATGGAGGGTTATTTTATGATAAGAAAAATTATTAAAATTGACGAAAATAAATGTACTGGTTGTGGACTTTGTGTTGATGCTTGCCATGAAGATGCTATTGGATTAATTAATGGTAAAGCGCAATTATTACGTGATGATTATTGTGATGGATTAGGTGATTGTTTACCATCTTGTCCTACAAATGCTATTTCTTTTGAAGAAAGAGAAGCTCTAGACTACGATGAAGAAGCAGTCAAATTAAATATGGAAAATAAAAAAACATCTATACCTAAAACTTTAAATTTAAATAATAATGTAAACATACCTAAAGGTTGTCCTGGTTCTAATGCCAAAGTTATAAAACATAATGATTTAACTAATGAAGAAACAACTATTGTGTCTTCTCAATTAAATCAATGGCCAGTTCAAATAAAACTCGTTTCACCTAAAGCAGAATATTTAAATGATTCTAATCTTTTAATTGCAGCAGATTGTACTGCATATGCTTATGGCAACTTTCACAACAAGTTTATGAAAAATAGAATTACTTTGATAGGTTGTCCGAAATTAGATAATGTTGATTATTCTGAAAAATTAATAGAAATATTAAACTATAATGAAATAAATAGTATTACTATTGTTCGTATGGAAGTACCTTGCTGTGCTGGAATAGTTAATGCTACAAAAAAAGCACTTCTGGAAAGTGGAAAAGTAATACCTTGGCAAATTGTAACTATTTCTACTTCTGGAGAAATATTAGAATAATATCTATGTAAATAAATAAATAAGGAGTACTTAATCAAACATTAATTGCTCCTTATTTTTATTATTCACTCTGTTTTAAATATATCACTATCTTCTTATTTAATCATTTGCAAATAAATTCATTAGTTCTGTTGCTTCATTATATATGTTTTCAACACTTTCTTGTATGCTATTAATTTGTTCTTCCTGTTCTTCCTGTAGTGTTGTTACTTCTTCTGTATTAGCTACATATTGTTCAGTAATAGCTGTTGTACTCTCAACATTTGATTGTACATTGTCTACTAATGAATTTATTTTTTCCACTAATCCATATTCTTTATATATGTCATCTTTAATATTTTCAAACATTTTTTGCATATCTTTAAAACTAATCAAAGTAGATTCTATGATATCTCTACCCTTTTCAGCTTCTTCATCACCTTTTTTAACAGACTTAACTACTTAATAATTACTTTTTATTTTATAAATAATTTATTATCTTTAAATTTAATTGTATTTTTTCCAAATATAGTATTGACAAAATTAGTATATAGTTGTACTATTGTATTACGTTATTAATACAATAGTACAAGGAGTTGAAAATATGGGTTGGGAATTCAAAGATGATAGACCAATATATCTACAATTAATAGATCAACTACAATTGCGAATTATTTCAGGTATATATATAACTGGTGATAAATTACCATCTGTAAGAGAACTTGCTAGTGAAGCTTCTGTTAATCCTAATACAATGCAAAAAGCTCTTACTGAGCTTGAACGAAAAAACTTAGTATTTACACAAAGAACAAGTGGTAGATTTATTACGGAGGATATAGACTTGATTAATAAAATTAGAAATGATTTAGCTAAAAAAGAAATTGAGAGTTTTCTTAATAATATGAAGAATATAGGCTATGCCCAAAATGAAATAATTAATATTATGGATAAATTTATGAAGGAGATGAAATAATGAATAATACACCTATATTGGAATGCAAAAATTTAGTTAAAAATTATGGTGGAAAACAAGCATTAAAAGGTATTGATTTAACAATTAATCGTGGTAGAATTGTTGGACTTTTAGGACCAAATGGTAGTGGTAAAAGTACATTAATAAAACTTGCTAATTCACTCTTAACACCTAACAGTGGTGAAATATTAATTAATGGAAATAAACCTGGTGTTGAAACAAAAAAAATAGTTTCCTATTTACCAGAAAGAACTTACCTAAATGATTGGATGAAAGTATCTGATATTATAAATTTATTTAAGGATTTTTATAAAGATTTTAATTCTGATAAAGCTTATGATATGTTAAAAAACTTGAATATTAATCCTAATGATAAATTAAAAACTATGTCTAAGGGTACAAAAGAAAAAGTACAACTTATTTTAGTAATGAGTAGAGATGCTGAACTTTACTTTTTAGATGAACCAATAGCCGGAGTTGACCCTGCGGCTAGAGATTATATATTAAACACTATTATTAATAATTATAGTGAAAATGCAACTGTAATTATATCTACACATTTAATATCAGATATTGAACAAGTATTAGATGATGTTGTATTTATATCTTATGGTGAAATATACTTGACAAAAAGTGTTGACGAAATTAGAGAAGAACATGGAAAAAGTGTTGATGCTTTATTTAGGGAGGTATTTAAATGTTAGGAAAATTAATGAAATATGAGACAAAAGCAACTGGAAGAACATTACTTCCACTTTATGCTGCACTTTTAATATTTGCACTAATTAATAAAATTTTTATGAATAATGATTTTTCTGTTATTAATACAGATACTTTAGGAGGAATTCCAGCTTTCCTTAGTGTATTTGCTTATGGATGTACTATGGCTGCAGTATTTATAGTAACATTTTTTATAATTGTACAAAGATTTTATAAAAACATTCTTGGCGATGAAGGTTATTTAATGAATACATTACCTGTTGCCCCTTGGCAAAATATATTTAGTAAGCTTTTAATTGCTGTTATGTGGACTATAGTTAGTGGCATTGTTGCAATACTTTCAGTATTTATTTTGGCATTTAATTCCAATGCACTTAACCCAAACTTCTTTAAGGATTTATGTACTGCTTTTTCATCTATTTATCAATATTGGGGTATAAGTGGTTATATGGTTGGTTTAGAATTTATAATCGCTGCATTAGTTCAAATGGCCATGGGAATTATTATGATATATGCTTCCATATCAATAGGTCACTTATTTAATAAGAGAAAAATATTGTCTTCATTCGGAGCATTTATAGTTTTAAATCTTATTATGAATACAATACTTTCTACTTTAGCAATTACTTTTTCAGATAAAGTTTCTAATTATATGATTTCATGGAATATATCTTCAATCAATCAATTTCACGGAGTTTTTATTTCTGCTATAGCTATTAATGCTATATTCTTTATATGTTATTTCTTAATAACTAATTACATCATAAAAAATAAATTAAATTTGGAATAATTGCATAAAAAAAATAGTTGAGATTAAAATCTCAACTATTTTTATTTACTATTAAATTTATTTATATCTCTATTCTTTAGTCACTAATTGTTGGTAGTGAGCTCAAGTTATTTGATTCATTTTGATCTGGTAAACTTCTAAGATATTCTTCTCCCTTTTTAGAAACACTAACTGATACACCAGCTATATTCCCATCTTTGGCCATTTTAACGCCTTCTTCTTTAGATATTCTTTGACCATTTGAAAGTTCATATCCTGTTATTTCTCCTGAATTTTTTATTACAGCTGATATTGATTGTGAATTACTACTAGGTGTAGTCACTTCTTTAGTACTATTAGTTGATACACCATCTAACATCTCTTTATTATTATTCATAAAATCACACCTCCTATAATATTATGATGTTATTTTATCCTAATATTATATTTTAATTCACTCGATTTTTTTATATGAAATATTTTTAATTACTATATCTTATATAAATTAAGTACATTTTAGCTTTAATCATAATACTATACAGTAACAGCAATAAATATTTGAGGTGAATATAGTATGAATCCATTATTAAGTATGATATTTAGTGCATTATTTCCTAATAGTCCCCTATCTGGTATGATGAATGCTATGGGTGGCAATCAAATGATGGGAAATAATCCTATGATGGGCGGAAATCAAATGATGGGAAATAACCAGATGATGAATGGTAATCCTATGATGAATATGTTTGGTGGTGGAAATAACAACCAAAATCAAGGAATGGGTGGTAATCCCCTTTTAAACATGCTTATGGGCGGAATGAATCCGAACATGATGAATGGTGCTAACATGATGAATAATCCTAATATGAAT
Source organism: Clostridium aquiflavi (assembly GCF_031344075.1). Taxonomy (NCBI): domain Bacteria; kingdom Bacillati; phylum Bacillota; class Clostridia; order Eubacteriales; family Clostridiaceae; genus Clostridium; species Clostridium aquiflavi. Next base: position 17,163 of record NZ_JAVJAN010000021.1, on the reverse strand, counting down.
AATAATCCCCTTATGAATATGCTTATGGGAAATCAAAATAATGGCGTTAATCCGTTTAACGGTATGAACAACATGAATAACATGAATAAAAACATGAATAAAAACATGAATAATAATAATTCTAACCATAGAAGATAATGGGACGCCAAAATGAGCCTTAAAATATTAAGGCTCATTTTGATTTTAGTAAAACTTAAATATTTCTCAATATGAATTATAACCATTATATATGTTCAATTTTATCATCATATCAATTTTCTTATTAATTTCATTAATACTCTATAGTATTTTCATTTTAAATACTCATTATGTTTTTACTAATTTTATAGTTTTACTTACATTATTATTTAGCTGCTATTACTTCCACTTCACATAAAACACTTTTAGGTAATTCTTTTACTGCAACGCAAGAACGTGCAGGATTGCTAATAAAATATTTTGCGTAAACTTCATTAAACTTAGAAAAATCATTCATATTAGCAAGAAAACAGGTTGTTTTTATAACATTAGAAAAATTAATATCATTAGATTCCAATATAGCACCAATATTTTTTATAACTTGAGTGGCTTGCTCTTCAATATCTTCTCCAACAATTTCTCCACTTAATGGATCTAGTGGAATTTGTCCTGATGTAAATAATAGATCTCCAAAACTTATCGCTTGAGAATATGGGCCTATTGCTTTAGGTGCTTTATCTGTATTTGTAACTTTTAACATTTTAATTCCCCCAATAATAATTGTATTTTTATGAATTTTAAGAACAAATTACATATTTATTTAATAGATATTTTAATACATATCCGACTTAAAATCCACTAACATTTTTAAGTATTTCCCTAAACATCTATAATCAAAATTTTATCTCCTTATTTTTATAATAAGATATGTTCTTCACTTAAAATAATTTTTAACACAACTCATAATTAAGTACATTATTACTATATATTATAGTAACGATAAAACAACTTATACTTGGGAGGAGCTCATAATGTTTCAATTGTATTTTTATTATAAATTATATTTCCTATTATCAATTCCATTTATAGTACTTCTTGCAACATTATTTCATTACACATATAAATTAAGTAATAATTCATTATTAGTTGGCATATTCACGCCTGTTAATGAAAGCATTTGGGAACACTTAAAACTTGCTATATACCCTACAATAATTTGGTATGCTATATCTAATATTATTTTCAATAATATAATATTGGATTGGGAAAAATGGTTTCATACATGTACAATTTCAATGATAATTGCTTCAATTACAATAGTTGTCTTTTACTATACCTATACTGGTGCTTTAGGAATTCACTCTTTAGCCTTAGATATATTTTCTTTAATTTTAGGTGTATCTATTGGTCAATATATTGGCTTTAAGGCTTATGCTAATTATGATTTAAGCAATAATTATTTATATTCTGCTCTTTTCTTTATTACTATATTTTTATTTACTCTATTTACATTTGTTCAACCTAAAATACCTCTTTTCATGGATTCAACCAATGGTAAGTATGGAATTAACTGATATTATTTTGTAAAATATTGAATTCACTTATTTTCTTACAAATAAATATTATGTTATAATATAATAAATTAACAAATAATAATTATTTTAATAATCGGAGGTAACTTAAAATGGATATCAAACAACAAATATTAAATACTATGAGTGAAGCAAATAAACCACTAAGTGCTGGCGAAGTAGAAAAACTTTCAGGATTAGATCGTAAAGATATTGATAAAACCTTTAAAGAATTAAAAAAAGAAGAATTAATCATTTCACCAGTTCGTTGCAAATGGGAACCTGCTAACAAATAAAAAATATACCCTTAAGAATTTATCCTAAGGGTATATTTTTTTATTTGACTCTATTTTAAATCTACAATAATTATTTAGTATTTAAAACTAATTCTTTTATATTATCTACAATTTTATTTACAACTGACATAACTTTTTCTTTATTTCTATTTCCTGATAGAAGTTTATCTAAATTTTCTTCAAAATCTTTAGGTAAGCATTTACACGAACTTAAACATATTGAGATTAATCTTTTTTCTCCTGGATGTTGTAGTTCATTAACTGCAAAAATTATATCAAAATAACTAGCCAAAAATTCTGTAATTCTATGATTTATACTAACTATGTCTCCTCTAATTATTGCTTTTTCTATTTGCATAGAAAATGATGGAATATATCCATCTAATAATTTTAGATTTTTTTCTATAATATTTTTCCTTAATTCTTTAGGATATTTAATATTATATTTGTCTTTTAAATCCTTTAGCTTATTATTTCTATCATATAAAACTACACATTCATTAATATTTGACCACATACAAGTAGTATATCCATTGTGCGCATTGCAATCCAAAACTACTGATTTTAATTCATTTTCAAATTCACTCATACTTCGATAAATAATTTCAATAATTGTTCCATCATTTAAATAACAATCATCTTCGGCTTCCCAGTAAGTATTATTTAACTCTATATAATTACAGTATTTATCTAAAATATTTTTTCTAACTTCTTTAGATAAATCAGAGTTTAAATAAACATATAGATCATAATCTGAATTATTATCATTTAATTTAGTAGCTCTTGATCCTCCAAGAGCTATACTTTCTATTTCTTGTCTTTTACTAAAGTCTTCAATTAAATTTTTAATTTTATCCATTATGCTCTCCCCCATATACTCATATAAATATACTATATTATTAATAAAATCTATTTTTTGCTTATTTTTTTATTCCTAAATTTAATTACTATCCTCACTTTTCATATTAATATTTATATAAAACAGAACAGGCAGTTCTAGTTGCTGCAATAGACCAAAATACTACATAATCTCCTCTTTTAATTTTCCCACTCTTTACTCCATCATTAAAAGCCATAAGAGGTGAACTTGTCCCTGTATACCCAAACTTATCTCCTACAAAAATAACTTTTTTTGAATCTAATCTTAGTCTATCTATACATCCATTTATTATAGGAAGTGCGAACTGTGAAAGACAAAAAGCACTTATATCAGATATATTTAAATTATTATCTTTTAATAATTTATTAATAGAATTTACTGCTATATCAATCACATCATCGTCACATTCTGACCAGCCAAATTTCATATCATCATAAGATGTAGTATCTTTATAATATGAAGATGAACCACATTGTGGATACATTACTGCACTATATTTTTTACTATCAGTAAAATAATCAGAATCAATAAATCCACACTCTTCATTTGTTTTTTCTAAAATCATTGCACATGCTGCATCTGCAAACATCGGGTAACATAATTCATCACTATGTTTCATGTGAATTGAGGCATAATCTGATCCTATTATTAATGCTCTTTTAAGTTTCTTATTTTGAAGTAATTGTCTTGATGCTGTATCAAGAGTTACTAACATACCAAGACAATTTACATTTAAGTCCATAACTATAGTATCGTTTTTACCTTTTATAGCATTATGTACTATCAATGCTTGAGTTGGACATATGTATTCTGGAAATTGACTTGAAAATATAATTAAATCTATATCGTCACCTTTAAGATTTGCGCTCTCTAATACTTTTAATGAAGCCTGAATTCCCATGCTCAGTGTAGTATCACTATCATTATTTACTATTCTTCTTTCTTTTCTTCCGAAAGCTTCTAAAAGTCTATTTATGTCTTTTCCCTGTTCCTTAAAATGCTTTATGTAAAATTCATTATCTACTATATTTTCTGGATATTCTGTTTCTATAGCTCTTATTTTTATATTCATTTATACTTCTCCATTCCAATTATTTAAATCAATGGTATTTTTTAATATCATAATTATAGATTTTTATGTATTCATGTAATATATTTATTGTAAAATATTACCAACATATACTATGATAATCCACTTTTAATTTTATGTCAACCCATAATTACTTAAATTATACTATTTTTTGAATTTTATTCTATTTTTTCTTTATTTTTTGATATTTTTTTACTAAATAATTTAGTTTTATATAAACTAAAAAAAATGATTTCTATATATTTAAGAAATCATCTTTTAATTTATAAATTGGTTAATCTTCTATTTTATGTTTATTTAAAAAATCCTCTACAATTTTATTAAATTCTTTAGGGTTTTCTGCTGCAACAAAATGACTTGAATTTGAAATAATATTTACTTCAGAATTTTCTATTAGTCTTGAAATCAGTTTAGTATGATTTTCTTTAATCATATCATTATCTCCTGCTATTACTAATGTAGGTATTTTAATTTTTTCAAGTTGTTCTTTGAATAATTTAGGGTTATTTACCATCAAATTTAAAATATCTCTATTGTTTTTTGCTTTATTTGAACATAGTGAGAAAATTATCGATAAATAATATCCCAATATAACTGGGGCTTGAACTAAAAATTTCACTCCATTAGGATTAAAATTTGCTCCATTTAAAATAAGTGATCTGATTCTATCAGGATATTTTAAACCTAAATGTAATGCAGTATTACCACCATCACTAAAGCCTAAAATATGAGCTTTTTTAATATTAACTTTATCTAAAATTGAAATTACATCATCTGAAAATAACCAAAAATCAAATGGTATATTTCCTTTTGTAGATTTACCATGTCCTCGAGTATCTATTGCAATAACCATATATTTATTTGAAAAATACTCTATTTGATTTTTAAAATATTCTAAATCCTCCCCATTTCCATGTAAAAGCACTAATGCCTCCCCTTTACCATGTACTTCATAATATATATTAGCTGTTTTGTTATTAATTACATTAGAGCATGATTTACTCACTAGCTTACTCTCCTTTAAATATCAAATGGTATCATCCACTCAATACTGTATTTTCATATCTTAGCTTTATTATACTATTTTAATTCTAGTAATTATAATTTGAATATATGATAGTTAAAATTACTATTTCATCATAGAATTATATATGCTTTACACAAAATTATATATTTATTTTCCTTAATAAAAAATCTATTTAATTCTTCATAATAAAAAAACAATTCATACTCAACTAAAAATAAGGCTTAAATTTTGCATATAGCATAATTTAAGCCTTATTTTAATTAATTTTAAAAACAATATTATTTGTATTATGAATTAACTATTTCTCCACCGTTAATATGTATTGTTTGACCAGTAATGTATGATGCACATTCAGATGCTAAAAATACATATGCTCCAGCACATTCAACTGGTTGGCCTGCCCTTCCCATAGGGGTATTTGCTCCAAATGTAGTTACTTTAGTTGAATCAAAACTAGATGGTATAAGCGGAGTCCAAACTGGCCCTGGGGCAACTGCATTTACTCTTATTCCACTTTTATTCTTTGCAAGAGAAAGTGCTAATGATCTTGTAAGTGCGATTATAGCTCCCTTTGTCATAGAATAATCAATTAATGTTTCATTCCCCTTAAATGCTACAACAGAAGCAGTGTTTATTATACAACTTCCTTGTTTTAAATATTTTAATGCCTCTCTAGTCATATAAAAAGTTCCATATGCATTCACATTAAAAGTCTTATCAAATTGTTCATCAGATAAATTCTTTATATCTTGACATTCATATTGAACAGCTGCATTATTTACTAAAATATCTAATTTTCCATATTCACTTATAGTTTTTTTAATTGCTTCATTACAAAATTCTGATTTTCCAATATCACCACTTATAATAGTACACTTTCGTCCTATGTTTTCTATAAGTTTTTTTGTTTCTTCTGCATCTCTATTTTCATTATAATAAACAATTACTATATCTGCTCCTTGTTTAGCATACGCTATTGATACCGCTCTTCCGATTCCACTATCACCCCCAGTAATTAGTGCTACCTTATTACTTAATAAATCACCACTCTTATTATAATTAGGATCATCATAAACTGGTACTGGACTCATTTCATATTCAAATCCTGGATGCTTGGTTTGATGTTGTGCTGGAAATGAATTAGGAAAATTCATATTAATTCCTCCTTAGTTATCTATTTAATATTAAATAGTATCTCCTAGCACAAAAAAAATATTTACTTCCAACTATATTTCAGGACATAAATATAAAAATATTACTCCATACACTTTACTTATTAATATATTAACACTTCGATAAAATATCACATTAAATTTATATAATAGATTGTTTTCTGAGTTTAACTACTAAATTGGCTAATATACTCATTAAATGTTATTAAGTATTTTGTTTCCTTTTCTAATAATTCATTTTCAATAAATCCTACTTTTTTAAATACCTTACTTGATCTATAATTTTCTTTATGAATTTTAGCTACTACTTTATTAACTCTGTATTTTAAGAATGCCTCACTTAAAGCTTTTTTTACAGCTATTGTTCCTATTCCTTTGCCCCATTTTTTCTTATCACCAATAGCAACAACTATTTCTGCACTGTTATTATTATCTTTAGTAACAATCTTTAAATAACCAATTGATTTATTTTTATGCTCTATCATATAAAATGGACCATTATTATTAAAATATTGAGTCATTACAGGCAATGTTGAATTGTTTGCTAAACTATCCAAACTATTTGTTATTCCATTTTTTTCATTTAAATATTTAGATACCTCTTCATCCTTTAACCATTTTGCAATATCAAAAACATCGTCTCTATAAACCTCATGCTGGAGATTTATATCTGAATATAACATTGTACTATCCCTCCAAATAATCTAATAATCTTAATCGATTGTACCAATTATATAAGTTAATAGTAAAATGCTGTAATTTTTGTAATATGTTATTACATTGAAATAATCTATCTTTTCTCAATTTACATAAGTTTTCTTCCAATTTATTGGTAGCTGTAATTAAATTCAATTTAATTCTATTAAAAGTAATTTAATTCAATTTAATTACATTTCTATTATAGAATTAAATTTTTCAACTTAAAAATCCTAGTTTTGAAATTCAAAAAATAAAGTATAACTATGAATTTAATGTGGACAAGTTTTTTAACATTGCTCTTTAAATCTTATTTCATCTATAGTAAATAATACGATAGCACAAAGTAATACAATTACAGAAATCCAAACTGATCTAACTCCAATTTTTAGAGTTGATACTCCACCTAAACATGCGCCCACTAAAAAAGAAATTATAATTATACAATAACGAATTGATTTTATAGTGTAGGTCTTATCTTTTCTTCTAAATGCCATATATGCCGCTTGTGAAGCACTTCTCAAATTTCCAGTACACATGGTTGTACTATATGGAGAATCAACTAATTTTCTAAATGATGATATCTGTACAGATGAAACAAATGATATAGTGGTAGTTACAAATATATTAGGAATTGTAGTTGGTACAAACCCTATAATAAAAAGTACTAACATTTCAATTATCAAAATAGCACGATGACTGTCTACGACTACAATACAAGATTCAAATTCGTTTATTCTTTCTGCAACAATAACACCAATTATGAATGCTAAAATAGGTAAAAATGCCATAACAGCTCCTTTAAAATTTCCTTTAGTTACCTCTACTCCTACTAAAACTATATTACCAGTTTCTGCATTTGCAAAAACTCCTCCTCTACATACAAATGTATAGGCATCAAGGAATCCTCCCACAATAGCTAAAAGTATTCCTAAATGTACAGATTCTGAAGTATTAACATGTTTATTTTTACACATATTAATATTTATATCTTTAGTAAACAATATTAAAATTCCCCCTTTTTTATAACGCAAAAAATATATCATCAAAACTTAGAAGCAATGATGATATATTAATAATAATTTTCTATTTTTTATTTGGCTCATTGTACTCTACGCCTTTGCTATCTACAGTAATTGACTCAATAATCACATCATCTTTAGGAATATCTTGTGATTTAGTTTTTACACTTCCTATTTTATCTAACACATCAAAACCTGATACTACCTTACCAAAAGCAGCATATTCTCCATCAAGATGTGGTGCGTCTCCAGTCATTATAAAAAACTGACTACCTGCACTATTAGGATTCTGTGATCTTGCCATAGACAGTACACCTTTGGTATGTTTTAATCCATTTGGAATACCGTTTGATGCAAATTCTCCTTCTATTGAATAACCTGGACCTCCAGTTCCATCACCCTTTGGATCCCCACCTTGAATCATAAAGTCTTTAATTATTCTATGAAATTTAAGGTTATTATAAAAACCTTTATTAGCTAAATCTATAAAATTATTTACCGTATTAGGAGCAGTTTCTGGATACAACACAGCTTCAATAACCCCATAATCCTTAACATTTATAGTTGCTAATGGTAAATTTTCAATTTCCTCTGATGAATTACTGTCAGTATCTTCTGTTGTAGAGTTTGACTCAACATTTTGTTTAGTATCATTATCTTTAAAATTTCCACAACCAACTAATCCTAAAGAGCTAACAAAAACTAATAATAAAATCAAATTGGTATACTTCTTTATACTTTTTATAAGCATCAAATTCCTCCACCCTACAATTAAAATTTTAACAATATAAGTATAACATAATTTACTTGTTTTTATATACAACAAAGGCAGACATTATTCTAAATATATAACATCTACCTCTATCATCAATTTATATTATCTTTTTAATTATTTTATGTTTTAAATGTTCATATATTAAGATACTACTAAAACAAAACCTTAAATTAAACATATTCTAAATTTTAAACTTAGAAATTTCTTCTTTTAACCTTTTAGCATTTTCTTGTGATTTTAATGCATTTTCTAAAACACTATTAGATTTATCATTAACTTGTAAAATACTACTTGCAATATCTGTAGTACCCCCAGCCCCTTCATTTGCAGCTTGTGAAACTCCGTCTATTGTTTTAATCACTTCTTGTAAAGATGCTAAAAGTTCCTCTGAGCTTGAACTAAAATCAGTTACAAGACTGTCAACAAACTCAGCATCTTCGCTGTATTTACATGCTACATCTAACATCTCCTTATAGTCATTGTAAACATCTATAGACATAAATCTTAATAATTTATCTGAACTACTAGAAAGATTTCTAACTGCACTGGTTACTTTTCCTGTTATATTTTGAATTTCTATTACTGTATCTTTTGATTGTTCTGCAAGCTTTCTTATCTCTTCAGCAACAACTGAAAATCCTTTTCCTGCTTCTCCTGCTCTTGCTGCTTCTATAGCTGCATTTAAAGCAAGAAGATTAGTTTGTGAAGTTATTTGCATTATTGATTCTGAAAGTACATTTATTTGTTCAACAACTTTTGATGCTTGTATTGCTTCTTCTAATTCTAATTTTGTACTTTTAAATAATTCAATTGACTTCTTCTCTGAAGCTTGTACATTTATTTTAGTATCTTCTGCTCTATTACTTATCTCTCCTGCTTTAATAGCTCCCTCTTGAGATTTTTGAGAAATAGATTTAACCACTTCTTCAATTTCCTGCGATGTTGCTAACATTTCTTCAGATGAAGCTGCTGTTTCTTCCATATTTGCAGCAAGTTCCTCTGTAGTTGCTGATACTTCCTCTATATCTGAATTTAACTTTGTAACATTATTCTTTATAATTTCTGTAACATCATCTATGCTATTAGAACTTTCATTAACTTGTTTTATAATATTCCTTAAATTTTGTATGAATTTGTTCAAACTCACTGAAAGATCTTTTATTTCATCTTCTGAATTTATTTCTATCTCTTTAGTTAAATCTCCGCCTCTTTCTGCTAATGAATCTAGCTCTACTTTTAACATATTCAGTGGTTTTCTTATAGCATTAATAATAATAACTCCAAATATTATACTTAATACACTTAATACTGCTATTATTATTATGTTTATTTTAATAGACGTACTATATTCTTTATCCCCTTCTAAACTAGCATTTTCAGTCATTTTTTTATTAAGATCTGCTAATTTTATTAAAGAAGATGATGCTTTATTAAAAGCTTCTCTTAAATCTTCACTCATTATATTCATTGCTTCTTGTGTTTTTAATTCTTTACTTAAACCAATAACTTGATTATGTAATCCTAAGTATTTGTTCCATTCTTCTTTAACAATATCAAATAATTCTTTATCTTCTTCTCTATATATAGTTTTTGAATACATGTCTAATTTTTTCTGTATTTCTTTCTCTTTTTCTTCCATAGCTTTTTCTTTTTCTTCCATAATTTCTGGAGTTGTTGCAACTATATGGCTATACTCAAGCAATCTAAAATCTGATGTCATTGTATTCAATTCTTCTGAATATACTATTGCTGGAATAAACTCCTTTGAAATAATTGTTGATTTTTGATTTACATTATTTAAAGTTTTAGTTGAATATATTCCCATAAATACAATTGTAATTACAAAAATAATTACTAAAAAAATCAACTTACTTTTTATTGTTTTTAACATATTTTTATCTCCTTACTGTTATATCTTCATAATTTTAACACTATATCTAATTTTCGACTATATTTTTATTAAACTTTAATATTGTTATTTACAAAAAAACTATGTTTTTAATTATATTAATATTTTTCTTTTATTTACTAGTTTTTTCTCTCTTTATTTATATATTTGTTAATTTTCAAAGCATTTTTTTGTGAATAATAATTTAAAATATATAATATTAAATACAAATAAATTGTTAATTTATGTTTAAAGTTATTTAAATATAAAAAAGGCCATTACTAAAATTATTAGTAATGTCCTTTTTGAATGCGTGCGTTCGTTCAATATATCTAAATTATTTAGTTAAGTATTCATCAATTGCTTGAGCTGCTTTTTTTCCTGCTCCCATAGCAAGAATTACTGTTGCAGCACCAGTTACTGCATCTCCACCAGCATAAACACCTTCTTTTGACGTTAATCCAGTTTCATCTTCAGCAATTATACATCTTCTCTTATTTATTTCTAATCCTTGAGTTGTTGAAGATATTAATGGATTTGGTGATGTTCCAAGTGACATTATTACAGTATCCACATCAATAATAAATTCTGATCCTGCAATTTCAACTGGACTTCTTCTTCCAGATTCATCTGGCTCTCCAAGTTCCATTTTAATGCATTTCATTCCTTTAACCCATCCATTTTCATCTACTAATATTTCTTTTGGATTAGTTAAAACATCAAAGATTACACCTTCTTCTTTAGCATGATGAACTTCTTCAACTCTTGCTGGAAGTTCTGATTCACCTCTTCTGTATACTATATGACTTTCTGCTCCAAGTCTTAATGCAGTTCTTGCAGCATCCATAGCAACATTTCCGCCACCAACTATAGCAACTTTTTTACCAGCTCTAACAGGTGTATCATATCCATCAACTGCTGCTTTCATTAAGTTTACTCTTGTTAAGAACTCATTTGCAGAACATACTCCATTTGCATTTTCTCCTTCTATTCCCATGAATTTAGGAAGACCTGCTCCTGAACCTATAAATACTGCTTTGAAACCTTCTTCTTCAAAAAGTTCATCAATTGTTATTGTTCTACCTACAATAACATTAGTTTCAATCTTAACGCCAAGTTTTCTTATATTATCAACTTCATTTTTAACTACTTTTTCTTTTGGAAGTCTGAATTCTGGTATACCATATTCTAAAACTCCACCAGCTTTATGAAGTGCTTCAAATATAGTAACATCATATCCGTTTTTAGCTAAGTCTCCTGCACAAGTTAGTCCTGATGGACCACTTCCTATAACAGCTACCTTTATTCCATTTTTAGATGCTGTTTCACTTAAATCTACATCATTGGTACTTGCCCAATCGGCTGTAAATCTTTCAAGCTTACCAATTGATACTGAATCACCTTTTATTCCTAAAACGCATTTTCCTTCACATTGGCTTTCTTGAGGACATACTCTACCGCATACTGCTGGTAGTGCACTATACTTTGAAACTTCTTTTGCTGCTTCTTCAAAGTTACCTTCTTTAACATGTGAAATAAATCCTGGAATATTAATAGATACTGGACAGCCTTCTACACATTTAGGATTTTTACAATTTAAACATCTTGAGGCTTCTTTAATCGCTTCTTCTTCATTGTATCCTAAACAGACTTCTTCAAAATTTGTTGCTCTAACTTTTGGATTTTGTTCTCTTACAGGTACTCTTACCATTCTCTCTTTCATATCCATTATTACTTATCACCTCTGCAACCACAGCCACCATGACTATGAGTATTACCTTCTTCTAATGCTAGTTTAGCTTTACCTTCTTCTGTTTTATACATAGCTTGTCTCCTCATAGATTCATCGTAATTTATTAAGTGACCATTAAATTCTGGTCCATCAACACAAGCAAATTTAATTTCACCACCAACAGTTACTCTACAAGCTCCGCACATTCCTGTTCCATCTACCATTATAGGATTTAAGCTTACTGTAGTTGGTATATCTAATTTTTTAGTTAAGTCTGCCATAAATTTCATCATTATCATAGGGCCTATAACAACTGCATGGTCATACTCATTTCCTTCGTTAACTAGACCTTGTAAGCAATCAGTAACTCTTCCATTAAATCCATAGCTTCCATCATCAGTTGCTACATAAAGAGTTCCAGCTACTGCTTTCATTTCTTCTTCTAATATTAATAAATTTTTTGTTCTAGATCCAACAATAACATCTACATCTATTCCATTATCATGCATCCATTTAACTTGAGGATAAACAGGTGCAGCTCCTACTCCCCCAGCAATGAATATTAGCTTTTTCTTTTTTAAGCTTTCTAAATCTTCATGAATAAATTCACTTGGCTGTCCTAATGGTCCAACAAAGTCTGCTACATAAGAACCAACTTCATATTGAGCTAGCTCTTGTGTGCTTTTACCAACTGTTTGAAATACTATACTTACAGTTCCTTCTTCTCTATTATAACCTGCAATAGTTAAAGGTACTCTTTCACCTTTTTCATCATTCTTAATAATAATAAATTGACCTGGCTCAGCTGATTTTGCTACTCTTGGAGCTTCTATATCCATTAAAAATATATTATTTGTAAGCTCTCTTTTACTAACTATCTTGTACATTTATGTTCCCCCTGATTCTTTTATAAAAGACCTTTATCTGGTGTTACTAATATCTTAACGTGTTTCTTCTTTTCTGGACCTGTTAATGCTCCAAATCCTTCTTCTACTATGTCATCTAAGTGTATTCTCTTAGTTACATATCCTTCTGCTTTTATTCTACCATCATTCATTTGAGCCATAGTTGCTGGGAATTCATGTCTATATGCTAATGTTCCAACTATCTTCTTTTCTGTAAATACTAAAGCATTAGGATTAAATGTAACGCCATTTTCCCATATACTTGTTATAACCATAGTTCCTTCGAATTTTAAGCTATTAATACCTGTGTCAAAACCTATTTGAGCTCCTGTAGTTTCAAAGGCTACATCTACGCCTAATCCATTTGTAAGCTTTTTAACTTCTTCTGCTATATCAACTTCATTAGGATCTAGAACAACATCTGCTCCTGCTCTTTTAGCATATTCTTGTCTTATAGATTTTCTTTGTAATACTACTACTAATTTTGCACCTGCCGCTTTTAAACATTCTATAGTTGCTAATCCTATAGGACCAGAGCCTAATACTAATGCTGTATCTCCAATTTTAAAGTTTCCTACTCTAATTGAATGTAGTGCTACTGCCATTGGTTCAACTAAAGCTGCTTGTTCATAAGACATTTCATCCGGTATCTTATGTATAAATTCTTCTGGGAAAACTGTATATTCTGCAAGTCCTCCACCACTTCCGCAAAGTCCATGGAATCCTAAAGATGAACATAAATTATATTTTCCTTCTAAACATGCTGGACATTTTCCACATGCAACTATAGGTTCAACAATTACTCTATCTCCAACTTTAAACTTTGTTACATTTTCGCCAACTTCTACAATATCACCTGAAAATTCATGACCTAAAACTACTGGTGCAGTTGTTCCACTTAATGGATGAGGCTGTCCTACTGGAATAAATATAGGTCCTCCTAAATATTCATGTAAGTCTGATCCACATATCCCACACCATTTTACTTTTATTTTCACACCATTGCTTGTAACCTTTGGCTCTTCAATTTCTTCTACTCTAACATCTTTCTTTGCATACCATAATGCTGCTTTCATATTAAAATTCCTCCCTAAATATCTAAATATATTGTTAATTAATTAACATACATATTTACATAGCAATATCCATGCCAAATTCTTAACATAATTATTAAATTATAAAGTTATTTATTGAAAACCTCTGTATTTACAACTATATAGCTTATTTATAAAATATTAAAATTAACTTTAATTATATCTATATATAAAAATAAATGTATCAATATGATACATTTATTTTTATCATTTTGATACACTTACTCTTTTCATTCTCATTTTGATACACTTATGTCATACTTTTTAATCTTTCTATATAATGTAGCTCTTCCTATATTCAGTAACTTTGATGCCATTTGAATATTTCCATTGCATTTTTTTATAGCATCCTTTATAGCATTCCTCTCTAAGTAATCAAGAGGTAGTATTTTTATATCTTCTTCTGTAAATTTTTCCTCTTCTAAGTTCTTATTTGCCTCTACATAATTCATATTATTTATACTTATAAGTTCATCATCACTTAGATAATAGTCTCTCTCTACTACATTTCTGAGTTCTCTTATGTTTCCTGGCCAATTATACTTTTTTAATTCATCTACATAGTAATCATTTATTTTTGTAATCTTATCTTTATTTTTTAAATTTAGTTTTTCTATAAAATAATTTATAAGTACATTTATATCATCTATTCTATCTCTTAAAGGAATAGTTTTTATCTCCATTACACTTAATCTATAATATAAATCTTCTCTAAAATTTTGTTTATTTATTTCATTTTTTAATATTCTATTTGTAGCACCAATAACTCTCACATTTAGTTGCTTTTCATAATTTCCTCCAACCCTTATAATCTTTCCATTATCTAAAACTCTAAGAAGCTTACTCTGAGTATCTAACGGAAGTTCCCCTATTTCATCTAAAAATATTGTTCCTCCATCTGCCAATTCAAATTTTCCTGGGTGTCCCTCTTTTGAAGCTCCTGTAAAAGCACCTTTTTCATATCCAAATAATTCACTTTCAACTAATTCTCTCGGAATTGATGCACAGTTTACAGCAACAAATGGTCCTTTATCTCGCTCACTATAATTATGTATTGATTGTGCTATTAATTCTTTTCCAGTTCCACTTTCTCCTTGAATTAATATATTACAATCACTTACAGCAGCTTTTTTTGCAAAAGCTATCATCTTTTTCATATCTTTATTTGTTGTCATAATATCATCAAATTTATATTGAGCTTTGTATCCTACAAATTTATTTACTAATTTATGTACCCTTTTAACTTCTGTAAAAGTTATTACCATCCCATTATTCTTACCACTTATATTTAATGGCACTACATTTATAACACACTTAACTACGCTATCATTAATATGAAAATCCCATTCTATATTATTTAAAGATTTATTCTGTTCCTTAAGTAATTTATGAAAATGTACCCCATTTAAAAATTTATCAATGTTCATTTTCATAGCTTCTTCTAATGATATATTTAATATATCTAATGCTCTTCCATTTACCCTTTTCACTTTCATATTTTCATTAATAACTATCATACCTTCAGATATAGAATCAAAAGTTACATTTAATAATTTATATGAAATAGTTAAAGCCATTTGTTTTTGAATTGACTGAGCTGCAGCTGTTACTATTCCCATAGTATGAGAATGAGCATTATAATAATTTCCAGACATATTTATACACCCTATTAAATTTCCGTCTTCATCATGAATTGGTGATGCTGAACAAGTCCATGAATGTTGATTTATTCCATAATGTTCTGCACCTATTGTTTGAACTGGCTTATTAAGATATAGTGCTGTTCCTATAGCATTAGTTCCAACTATATTTTCTGTCCATAATTCTCCTTTTAAAAAGTTTAATTCATTAACCCTCTCCATTATATCTTGATCGCCTATTATCTCTAATAAATAGCCATCTTTATCTGACAAAAATAAAGCAAAACCCGATCCAGAAACCATACTATAAATACTTTCCATAATAGGTCGAGCTACTGAAATAAGTTCAATATTACTTTTTATTAATTTATCTATCTCTGGATGTTTAACATTTCCCTTACCATTGTTAGGATCAACACCATATTTCCTACACCTTATCCATGATTCCGCTATTTCACTTCTAACTTTACTATCTACTTCTCCAGTAGCAATAAATTTTTTCCATGCATTATTAATAAAGTTCATGTAATTTTCCATATATATATTTCTCCAATACTCATATAACTATTTTTAAAATAACATTACATGCTATTATTATACTTAATTTATTTATGAACTACTACTTAAGAAAGCAATATAATATTTTTTGGGACTTCATCCACAAAAACAAAAAGACTTTATTAAAATTTTTAATTACTTCTTTGCAGAAAGTATTCCTTTTTTCATGGAGTGACATTTAGAATAGTTATTTTAGTTGTTATAAAATATCTTAATTTAATTAAAAAAGAGTTAGACAAATTTTTGCTAACTCTTTTGTTATATAATATTGAATTATTTCTAAGAATTCTTATCAATATAAATCTTAAGTGCTTTAATCCCTAAAAATAATGCATAAACTTCCATTACCCATAAAATTAACTTTGGAATTATACCAAATGCTATAGCTCCACTCATAATACTCATATTCTCCATAAATATCCCCCTAATAAGTAATATTATTAAATGTTAAGATATTTTTTGATAATAACTTAACATAATATTTTTTATAATTTCTTTAAAACCTCATCCATTTTCTTATCTAGTTTTTCAACTTTATTAACAAAGTTCTTTATTTTTTTAATACCTTTAACCACTACTATTGAAATTCCTATTATTAATAAAATATTTGCAACTGTACTTATAATAACCATATAATTTGTCTCCAATATTATCACTCCTCTTTAATGTTTATTATAACATTTATGTAAATATAATGTATTTATATGAATAATATTTACTATTAAGTAACTCTATACTTTATTTACAAGAACAAAATCGCTAAGGCGACTTTGGAACCGTCGATTTTTTTAGCCATGCGCCCTTTCCAAACGCAGTGCAGGAATAATGGTGCGGCATATGATTATTTTTTATTCTTTAG